>JACRMK010000048.1 GCA_016235055.1 Chloroflexota bacterium
ATCCCCTGGCCCCTTCTCCCCCGCGCGCGGGGGAGAAGGGGAAAAGCTAACGGGGATTGGCGCGGCAGCTGCGCCGCCGCGCCAATCCCCTTAGAATGTCGCCCCCTCCCAACTTCGTTGGGAGGGGGTCGGGGGGAGGGCAACGCCGCTTTCTTGTCGAGCGAGCTTGCGTGACAAGCACCGGGGGGGCCAGTTCATAGCAAGCCGGCATTGGAAAGGATCCGTCCAAAGCCAAAATGAGAATTGCTGATTGCGGTGCGATTCGCGTGCATGACGGGTGAGCGGGTAGAATAGCGGCTGATGAATCTGGATACGCTGCCGCGCCCGTCGAGCCGACGCATCGCCGTGCATGTCAATCCGGCGGCGGAACGCGCGCTGCGCCGCGGTCATCCCTGGGTGTTTGACCAGGCCATCCGCAAGCAGAGCCATGAGGGCCAACCCGGCGATCTGGCGGTGCTGCTGGATTCCAAGCGGCGCTTTCTGGCCATTGGCCTCTATGACCCGGCCTCACCTATTCGGGTGCGGGTGCTGCAACATCGCCGGCCGGCGACCATCGATCGCGATTGGTTTGCCGAGCGATTGCGCGCCGCCGCGCTGTTGCGCCAACCGTTGCTGGCGAACGATACCAACGGCTACCGCCTGGTGCACGGCGAGAATGACAGCTTGCCCGGCCTGATTATCGACCGCTACGCCGATACGCTGGTCGTCAAGCTGTATACCGCCGCCTGGCTGCCGCACCTGCGCGACATGCTGGCCGGACTGCAAAGTATACACCCCGGCGAGCGCACGGTGCTGCGCTTTAGTCGCGATCTGGCTGGGATCATGGCGCAATACGGGCTGTCGGATGGACAAGTCGTGACGGGCGCGGCCCTCGCCGGCCCCGTGATTTTCCGCGAGAACGGCCTGCGCTTCGCAGCCGATGTGGCGCACGGACACAAGACTGGCTTCTTCTTCGATCAGCGCGACAACCGGGCGCAGGTTCGCGCGCTGTCGAGCGAGCGCCAGGTGCTGGACGTTTTTGCATACAGCGGCGGCTTTTCGGTCTACGCAGCGGCCGGCGGCGCAACATCGGTCACGAGCGTAGACGTCAGCGCACCCGCCCTGGCCTCGGCGGAGGCTAACTTCGCGCTCAACCGGGATGAACATCCGGGCGTCAGGCTTGCGCGGCACACCATCGCGGTCGGAGACGCCTTCGAATGCCTTGAGCGATTTCACGCGAACGGGCAGCGCTTTGACGTACTGGTCGTCGATCCGCCGTCGTTCGCGAAGAGTGCGGCGGAAGTTCCGCGCGCACTGGCGGCGTACGCGCGGTTGACGAGGCTCGCAACTGCTTTGCTCCATACGGACGGCGTGCTGATGATGGCGTCGTGCTCCAGCCGCGTGACGGCCGACGAATTCTTTGCGACGGTCACACAGGCGGCACGCGACAGTGGCCGCCCGCTGGCCGAAATCAGTCGCACGGGCCACGCGC
Organism: Chloroflexota bacterium; assembly: GCA_016235055.1. Classification (NCBI taxonomy): domain Bacteria; kingdom Bacillati; phylum Chloroflexota; species Chloroflexota bacterium. Next base: position 1,472 of record JACRMK010000048.1, read on the forward strand.
TCGATCACCCGATCACATTTCCAGAGGGAGCGTACCTCAAGGCCCTGTTTGCGCGCCGCGCCCGGCGCGGTTGAGACGGGCGGTAGTACAGAGACCCGAAGGGTTTCACAAGCGCGTCTCAAATTATGCGCGGCTCTCCGTAAACCCTTCGGGTCTCGACGCGCGGAGCCAGCAATTCTCATTTTGGCCTTGGGCGGGTACTATCCATTGCCAGCTTGCTATGAACTGGCCCCCCTGGTGCTTGTCACGCATGCTGGCTCGACAAGAAAGCGGCGTTGCCCTCCCCCCGACCCCCTCCCAACTTCGTTGGGAGGGGGCGAGATTCTAAGGGGAGGTGCGCGGCGGCTGCGCCGCCGCGCACCTCCCCGTTAGCTTTTCCCCTTCTCCCCCGCACGCGCGGGGGAGAAGGGGCCAGGGGATGAAGAGGCAACCTGGCGGCCGACTCCAAAATGAGAATTGCTGGCGCGGAGCGGAAAGCCTTGCCAGCCGTCAGTTGATATAGTAAGATGTGCGCCAGGGCTGCGGCGCACTGGGTGCCGGCTCCGGGGCCGCATGACAAGCGCTGATCACACACGGGTGCAATCGTATATGAACTCGCAAGACCTCCTGAAGCATTTGGCCGACGACCAGATCCAGAATCTGTGGATTCTCTTCCATGACTACAACGGCCGCGCCTGCGCCAAGACGCTGCCGCCCGGCCAGTTCACGTCGGCCGTTGCCAACGGCATCGTGTTCGCCACCGCCAACCTGGAGTTTGCGCTCACCGATCACATGGCGCCGGACGGCATCTTCCAGCCGAACACCGGCGACTTCTTCGCGGTGCCCGACCCCGACAGCTACCGGCTGCTGCCCTACCTGGAGCGCACCGCACTGGTGCATACCTTCATGCGCACCGACGAGCACAAGCCGTTCGCCGGCTGCCCGCGCTCCGCGCTGGTGCGGATGATGGATCGCTTCGCGACGCTGGGCATGAACGTGACGGTCTCGCTGGAAGCCGAGTTCGCGTTGTTCCGCAAAATCGGTGACGGCGAGTATGTGCCCGCTAACGACGACGGCATGTACAGCCTGACCGCACTCAACCGCTACGCAGACCTGATGCATTCAATCGTACACACGCTTGAGGCGATGGGCATGCAGGTCGAGGCGCTCGGCAAAGAGTACGGCCCCTCCCAGTACGAGTTTACCGTGCGCTACGCCAACGCACTCTCCGCCGTCGACCAATACCTGGTGACCCGCGAGGTGGTGCGCGCGCTCGCGCTGAAGCAGGGACTCATCGCGACCTACATGCCGAAGGCGTACGCCGAACTGGCCGGTAACGGGCTGCACGTGCACATCGGCTTGTCGGATGCGAGCGGCCGCAACCTGATGCAGAGCGACGATCCTGCGCAGCCGCTCTCGCCGGCGGGGCTGCACTTCACGGGCGGCCTGCTCAAGCACGCCGCCGGCCTGACGGGGGTTGGCGCACCGACGGTGAATTCCTACAAGCGGCTGCAGCCCAATACATGGGCCCCGGCGCACGTGGCATGGGGCGTCGGCAACCGCGGCGCGCTGGTGCGCGTGCCCGACACGTCCGGCCGCAGCCATGTCGAGTTTCGCGCCGGCGATTCGAGCTGCAACCCGTTTATCTTCATGACAGCGCTGCTCGCCGCCGGGCTGGACGGCTTGCAGAACCAGCTTGACCCCGGCCCGCATGCCGGCGACGTCAATCTCGGCAACCTGAGCGACAGCCAGTTGGCCGCGCGCGGCGTCGGCTACCTTCCGCGCTCACTGCCCGAGGCGCTCGACGCGTTCGAAGCCGACCCGGTGCTGACCGCTGCACTGTCGCCAATCATTGCATCGGAGTTCCTGAGGGTCAAGCGCAGCGAGTACCTGTCGTATTGCCTGGAAGTCCACCCATGGGAACGCAAGACCTACCTGGAGGCGATGTGAAACTCGATCTCTCGCAAGCGCCGGTTGTCGATGTGCACTGCCACCCGTACACACGCAAGGATACCCTGACCGCCGACGAGTTCACGAACGTCACCGCGTTTGGCGGCGGCTCGGCGCAGTACCTGACCGACGCCGGCTTGTCTGCCGACGACGCCGCGCTGGCCCGCCTGCAGCGTGTCAAGCGCGACACCATCTACTTCCGGAACATGGTGCATACGCTGGCCGAGCAATTCGGCTGCGCCGCCGATATCGACGCGATCGTGGCCGCGCGCAACAACGCCATCGCCGCCGAGGGCTACGCGGCGTACAACACGCGCATGCTGAAGTCGGCCGGCGTCAGCACGCTCGTGGCCGACTTCGGTTATCCGGTGCCCAACGTGCCGGTGGCGCAGTTCCGCGCGGAAACGGGCGTGGAGATCGTGCCAATCTACCGGATCGAGGTACTGATCGCAGAACTGCTGAAGCAGAATATCGGCTGGGACGAATGCCGGCGTCGCTTCGACGACGCGGCCAACGATGCGTTGTTGCACCAGGGCTACCGCGGACTGAAGTCGATCATCGCGTATCGCACCGGGCTTGACGTCTCGCCGTTGAGCCGCAATCCCGACCAGGGGATGCAAGCCTGGGAGGCAATTCAACGCGGCACCGGTGGCGGCGGCATGAAGAAGCTGCGCGACTATTTCTTCTGCCGGGCGCTGGAGCTGTGCATGGAGCACAACGTGCCGATGCAGGTGCACACCGGCATGGGCGACTGGCAGGTGCAGTTGACCGCCTGCCGCCCGGCGCTGTTGATGGACCTGCTGCGCTTCCCCACCTTCCGCGGCTGCCGCGTGCTGCTGGTGCACACCGGGTATCCATATCACGCGGAAGCGGGCTACATGGCGAATGTGCTGCCCAATCTTTGGCTCGACCTGTCGGAGGGCATTCCATTCGCCGGCCAGGCCGCCAGGCGCATCGTGGCCGAGGTGCTGGAGATGGCGCCGCTGTCGCGTGTCTGCTACGGGTCGGACGCCTTCGGTTCGCCCGAGCCGTTCCACACCAGTGCGCGGCTGGGCAAGCGGGCCGTCACGCAGGCGCTGGAGTCGCTCGTCGCTGACGGCATGCTTTCATCGAGCGAGGCACAGGCCGCCGCGCTGCAGATACTATCGCAGAACGCCCGCGACCTGTACGGCCTGTAACTGCAAAGCCGTTCAGGGTGCAGACCCACTCCGATAAGAACACAGACATAAGGACATCGGCTGAGCCTGCCGCACCGCCCACCCCCGCCAACGGCGCGGGGCGAGTCGCAGACGGGGTCGAAGCCATCAGTTGCCCGCGCCTACGCCGATGCGGTATCATCACGACGCAGGTCAAAGACCTGCCTCTACACCGGTCGTCGGGCGGCCCTTCGACAGGCTGCCCAGAAACTCCGCTACATTCGGCTGCAAGGCGGCACCGGTTGTCGCCCAGGCGAAAGCCAGGGCCCAGGGGCAGCCCTGCTGGATGCCGGCTCCCATGAAAATGGATCGTATCCCAGGGTAGGGACAGGTCTTTGACCTGGCCGACCGGACGGGTCAAAGACCCGTCCCTACATCGGCAGGACTATTCTCATGCGCGAGTGTGCGCCCCGGCGCATCAGCAACTTTCGCCGGCATGACGGGTTGGCAGCCGGCGCACCAGTTTCTGTCCGCACGCATGTCGCCGCGGCGACCTGGAATTCTCAGTGCCCGCAGCATGTGCGCGGTAGAGCCATGCACAGCCACGGCAATAGGTTGTCCCGGACGCAGGGGCAGGTCCTGACTTGCCGGTGCGCGGCGCATCAGAGACCCTCCTCTACACCGGCACGGCATGCAAACTGCGATGTGCCGACGTGTCTAGCCTCAGTTCTGAGAACCGCTATCGTGAGACCCCGGCGCAGGACTTTGCCGCCCCCATAATCGAAGCCCGCCCGTGAAGCGGGTATAATGGAGATTGGGATAACGTCTTCGTTACGTGGAGGTTATCATGCGTCCGACTCTCTCGATCATCGCAATCGTGGCGTCACTCATAGTGGTTGCCTGTGCCCAGACCGGCACGCCAACCCCGACTTCCGGCGTGATCAAGTCCGACAAGGCCCGTATAACCGGCATGGCTGCGCCGGCCAGCGACCTTTCCACCCTCGCCCGGGACAACGCCGCATTCGCAACCAACCTCTATGCCCAATTGCGCGCCAAACCGGGCGGCAACCTGCTCTTCTCACCGCACTCGGTCTCGTCCGCACTGGCGATGACCTACGCCGGCGCGCTGGGCAACACGTCCGCCGAGATGGCCGCCGCCCTGCGGTACGGCCTGCCGGCCGACCGCCTGCACGCTGCATTCAACTCGCTCGACCTGGAACTCGCCGCGCGCGGCCAGGGCGCGCAGGGCAAAGACGGCAAGGGCTTCCGACTCAAGACCGTCAACGCGCTCTGGGGACAAAGCGGGTACAAGTTCCTGCCGGGCTTCCTTGATGTGCTCGCCCAGAACTACGGTGCGGGCCTGCGCGTGCTTGATTTCCAGAAGGCGCCGGAGCCGTCGCGCCAGACGATCAACCAGTGGGTCAGCGAGCAAACCGAGAAACGCATTCCGGAACTGATCGGTCAGGGCGTAATCGACCCGTCCACCGTGCTCGTGCTGACCAACGCCATCTACTTTAATGCGGCGTGGGCCGACCAGTTCGATGCGAAGTCTACCCGGCTTGACCAGTTCACACTGCTCGACGGCAAGACGGCGGACGCGCAATTCATGCGCCGCACCGGCAATTACCGCTACGCCTCGTCGGACGCATGGCAGGCCGTCGAACTGCCGTATGATGGTCGCGAACTGGCGATGCTGGTTTTGCTCCCCGCACCCGGCAAGTTCGATGACGTCGAGTCGGCGCTGCCGGCCGCGCTTGACGGCGCGCTGAACGGGATGAAGCCGGCCAGCGTCTTCGTCTCGCTGCCGCGCTGGAAGTTCGAGACGTCGTACGGGCTGTCGGTTCCGCTGCAGGCGCTCGGCATGAAGGATGCCTTCAGCGCGGGCAAAGCCGACTTCTCCGGCATGGACGGCACGCGCAGCCTGTTCATCGGCGCCGTCATCCACAAGGCGTTCATCGCCGTGGACGAGGCGGGCACCGAAGCCGCCGCCGCCACGGCCGTGGTGATGCCGGCCGCAGGAGCAGCCGGACCGCAGCCGGTCGAGTTCCGGGCCAATCGGCCGTTTGTATTCGCGATCCGCGATCTCAAGACGGGCGCGGTGCTTTTCATTGGCCGCGTGTTGAACCCGGCAGCCTAGTCCGGCCGGCGCCCCCGTGCCAGACCGAATGGGAGTCTCCCGCATGCTTCGAAGCCGCAACGTGGCAATCGCCGTTACGCTCCTGCTGACCGCGTACCAACTGGTGCGCATCATCGCGTTCATCAACGTTTACGGCGGCATTGAGCACGACGGCGGCTGGATGCTTTCCATCTCTCGTTCGCTGGCCGAAACCGGCACATACACGACGATGGTCAGCACCATCAGCGATCCCGGCTCGCGCGGCGCGAATGGCGTGGATATCAAGTTCGATATTCAGGCTGACGACGGGCGCATCTGGTTCTTTACCGGCAACGGCATCGGCCCCGCCAGCATTGTGCCGGACGCGCTCATGATCTGGCTGTTCGGCAGCAGTTTCTGGGCGCTGCACCTCGGCCCACTGCTCTTTTTCACCGGCGTGCTCCTGCTTTCGGCGCGTCTGCTCTACGCCATCGCCGGACTTGGCGCCGTCGTCTTGTTCCACGCCTACCTGGTCTTCTACCCGCAACTATCGGTCTTCCTCGGCTATGAGGCGATGGGCGAAGTGCCGGCGATGTTCTACATCCTGCTCGCATTTCTCGCGTTCGCGCATGCGCGCCGCGATCCGGCAGCCCGAGCGCGATACTACGCTGCGACGGGACTGCTGGCCGGACTGGCCATCAACGCCAAGCTCATCGCGCTGTTCTCCATAAGCGGGATCTTCCTCGTCATGGCTGTCGACCTGCTGCGCCCGGCGTTCAGACCGTCTCCCGCAACGCGCAGGCAGAGCGCGACGGCGTTCCTGGCGCTGGCCGCCGGCACGCTCGCGCCGCTGGCGCTATGGGAACTCGTTCAACTCGTGGTCATCACCACGCTCGCGGGTGTCGACAACTACGGCAAACACCTCGCGCAGCGCTGGTGGTTCGTGCTCAATGACGGCAGCGGCATCGGCGACACTGGGCGGACCGGCATCGACGCCATGCTCGGCAAATTCCTCAGACTCAGCGAGATTGCCCATCCCGAGCCGTGGGTGACCGTATGTGTGTTTGCCGCTCTCTTGATCGGCGGCGCGACGCTGGTCTGGCGATATCGACGGCACGGCATCCAATCCAGCCTGACCGCCACACTATGGCTTGGCTGGGCGGTGAACACCGCGTGGTTTGTTGCGATATCCAAGACCGGTTGGGTACGGCACGACTGGTTTGGCCTCGTTTTAGCCGTGCTCGTACTGGCGGCGCTCGCGCCAGCCCTGCTGACGGGCAACCCGATCACGGGAGAGCAGCGCACACGCCGCGCCGCGGCGCTTATCCCAGGCGCACTCGTGCTGGGAGTCATGCTTTGGGGTTTTGCCAGCCAGCGCAACGTGGCGGGATTTTTCCTGCCGGATAGCGTCGTGCCGTACTGGCAGGCCAAGCAGATCGCGGACCGCACCGGCGCCAGCTTGCCGTGGATCATCGTACCCCGCGCGGCCCAGGACGAGGCGGCGGAGTATATCCGGCGGCTGCCGCTCGACAGTAGAGTGTACTACCCCGGGGGGCACAAGACGGCCGAGTTGACACCGTTGACCGGGCGCTTGCATTACCCGCTTGCGCGACGGTCACGCGCAGGCCCGCAGGCGCAGGATGTTCTGGTGCTGGGCCCTTCGATTGTCTCGCCGTGGCAGAGCGAGCGCGACCGCAATACGAAGATACGCGTCGCACGACAGGATTGCTATGCGCCGCTCATCGTCAACGATTATTACTGGCTGTGCGCCCTGCCCGTTCCGGCGCCGGCTGTCGCCCGGTACACGCACGCGGAGACGATGTTCCAGAACGGCCTCCGGTTGCTCGGCTATGACGCACCATCGACCACGCCGCGTGCAGGCGACGGCTTCGTGATCACGCTGTTCTGGCAAACCGACCGCCCGGTGTCGCAGAGCTATACGGCGTTCGTACACCTGCTGGGTACGCAGTGGAACGCGCGAAACAACAACCCACTCTGGGGTCAGAGCGATCAGCAGCCGGCGGGTGGCATGGCGAAGACGGTCGGCTGGCAGCCAGGCGCCATCATCGCCGACGCACACGTATTCCGTATAGCGCCAGACGCACCGCGCGGCACGTACCAGTTGGAGGTCGGCATGTATGCGCCGGAGTCTGGCGCTCGGCTCATGACGCTGGACGGCGCCGACCGCGCGATCATCTTGGACATCGAAGTGCAGCCGTAACGACAGCGTTCGGCATCAACCATTGCCGCTGCGGCCGTGCGGCCTGCCCGTTGGAGGTTCGCTATGTTCAGCAAGCTTTTGGCAGGGTTGGCTCTCGTCGTCTTCGTCGTCAGTTGCGCACCGACGCCGCCCGCAACGCCGACCGCGGCTCCGGGCCGGACGCCGTCTGTTGCCACCGCCACGCCACCGCCGGCCGCGACCGTCGCTCCCGGCGGCACCGTCGCGCGCTCCGACAAGTCGCGGTTGACTGGTGTCGCCGCGCCGGCCGCCGATCTGACGATACTGGCAAAGGATGACGCGGCGTTTGCGTTCGATCTGTATGGGCGGCTGCGCGCGAGCGCGCCCGGTGCGAACTTCATGTTCTCGCCGCACTCGATCTCGACGGCGCTGGCGATGACCTACGCCGGCGCAAAGGGCAACACCGCCACGGAAATGGCCGCTGCGCTGCACTTCGGCCTGCCGGCCGACCGCCTGCACGCGGCGTTCAACACACTGGACCAGGAACTGGCCGCGCGCGGCAAAGGCGCACAGGGCAAAGATGGCAAGGGCTTCCGGCTGAACACCGTTAACGCCGTGTGGGGACAGAGCGGCTACAAGTTCCTGCCTGACTTCCTCGACACGCTGGCACTAAACTATGGCGCGGGGCTGCGCCTGCTCGACTTCGCCCGCCAGACCGAGCCGTCGCGGCTGGCGATCAACCAGTGGGTCAGCGACCAGACCGAAGCGCGCATCAAAGACCTGATTCCACGCGGCGCCATCGACGCTTCGACCGCGCTCGTGCTAACCAACGCGATCTACTTCAACGCGGCGTGGGCCAGCCCGTTCGACGCGAAGGCGACCGTGAGCGAGCCGTTCACGCTGCTGGACGGCAAGAGCGTCAACGTCCCGACAATGAAGAAGCGCGCGGAGTTCGCGTACGCGCAGGGCGATGGCTGGCAGATGCTGGAGATGCCGTACGACGGCCGCGAACTGGCGATGGACATACTGCTGCCGGCGGCCGGGCAGTACGAGGCGTTTGAGTCGGCGCTCACGGCGGCGAGGCTGACGAGCATCGTGCAGGCGATGAAGGGCGATTACATGGTGGACGTTAGTCTGCCGCGCTGGAAGTTCGATTCGTCGTTCGGGCTGGTCGATCCGCTGAAGGCGCTCGGCATGAAGGACGCTTTCGCGGGCGGCAAAGCTGATTTCTCAGGGATGGACGGATCGCGCAACCTGTTCATAAGCGCAGTCCTGCACAAGGCGTTCGTCGCGGTGGATGAGGCGGGCACCGAAGCGGCCGCCGCCACCGCCGTGATTGTCGGGCGCACTTCGATCCCGGCTCAGAGCACTGTCTTCAAGGCTGATCGCCCGTTCATCTTCCTGATCCGCGATCTGAAGACCGGCGCGGTGCTGTTCGTGGGGCGCGTGCTGAATCCGGGCGGGTAGACAGGGGGTGACGCCGCATGTCAATCTGCAAGTCGGTTGCCGGCGGCCAGGTAACGCCATCGCTCGACGACACCGCCCAGGATCATCAGGCCGATGACCAGTGCAGAGACCGAGAACGCGGTTTGCCGCAGTGGGTATGCATCGCCGCGCAACCAGCGCGCAATGTCCAGCACGACGATAGCGCCGCGCAGAACATAGATGGCGCTCACCGCGAGCAGCACGATCCGCGTGAGCGGCAAGCGCGCCACGATGCCCGCACCGGATAACGCATACACCCCCCACAGCGCGAACACTCCGGCCAGCGCAAGCGTGACGATCGCGGGCCAGGGCGAACCGCCCGTGGCAGCCTGTGCGAGATCCGGAACGCCGAAATACACGTAGGCCGTTGAACCGATCAGCGCGATCGCAACATGCATGAGGGCGATGCCGATGTTCACGAGACCGGCCAGCAGCAGGGGAACCTTCCGCCATCTGCGAGAAGAATCTTCAAACCGCGCCGTGGTCATACCATCGCCCCCTGTTACTCGCTTGCCGCGCCGGATCAGCCGTTTACGGTAATTCGCACGACGACCCGCGTCTTCGCAATCCGGTCGAGCACGATGAAGTCCGGGTTGCCCGCCGCATCCAGCGCCACGCCGTACCATTTCGCCGTCTGCGGCGCGGCGCGCAGTTGCGCCGCCAGCGCGTCGGCCACGGCGCGCTCGTCCTCAATGACCGTTGCCGTGCCCCTGACGGCAGCGCCGCGCAGCACAACCGACACCGGCGCGCCGCCGCGCGCGTTGCGCCACCACTGGCGCGTGCGCAGGCTGGTGATGCTCAACGCGTTGCCGATGCGCACGTAGCTGACCGGCGTCGTGATCGGCTGGCCGCTCTTGCGACCCGTCACGGTGACGAGCATGGTGCTGCCGCTCAACATGCCGTGCAGCGGCGAGCGCAGCAGCGCGGCCGTCATGCTGTTTCCGAAGCGCATAAACGCATTGTCCGCCATCCATTTCTCCTCGTGCTGCAATCGTATTTCGCCGCCGGCATCAGCGCGCCATCGTCGGCAGGTAGTACCACGCGAACGGTCCGCCTTCGACCGCGCCGCTGTCGGCCCGCGCGCCGATCGGCCGCGCCGTGCCGCGCGCATCCAGCGCGGGGTAGTCGATGCCCGGCAGGCCGGGCACGATGTCGAGCGCGGGACTGCCCGGCAGCGGCTGCCAGAGCAGCAGGCGCGTGCCTGCCCCCGCGCCGACCAGTGGCCCGATCGGCAGTGGTTCCGGCGACAGGCGCACGTCAACGCCGTTCAGGCTGCCCGGCCCGCTAAACGCGCAGGTCGCGTCCCCCGCCAGATTGTAGCCCTGGTCGGCCACCACATCGTCGCAGTCCTGCGTCCTGTTGTGCGCGATGATGCTATTCCGCACGAAAATGCGCGACGACCTGTACCAACCGCCCTGACGCAACCCGACATCATTTGAGATGACTATCGAATTGGTCATCGTCAGCACGCCGCCGGCGTCAATCGCGCCAGCCGTGGGGTAGTAATTGGCGATACGCCCGATCGTGACGTTTTCGAGAATGGCTGTCACGCCGGAGTAAATCGTCAGCGTGCCTTGCGCCAGATGGCGGTTGTCCATCAACACCGAGCCGGACACGTACACCTGTGCGCCGCTGCCGGCATAGATCCCGGCGGCGATGGCGCTAAAGTTGTTCGCGATCAACGTGCGGGTCACGGTCAGCGGGCCATAGGCGCAGATGCCGGAGCCATACGCATACGCCGAATTGAGAGCGACCAGAGAGGCGTCGAGCGCGGCCGAGCCGGTGCTGTGCAGCCCTCCGCCGTTGTTGAGCGAGTTGTTGCCCTCGATCGTGCTGCGCTTGAGCGTCAGGCGGCCGGGGTTGTCAATGCCGCCGCCGTTGTAGCGTGCGGTGTTCCCGGTCACGGTCACGCCCGACAGGTGCGCGATGCCCGCGTTGAAGATCGCGCCGCCTGCTCCGCCAACGGAGAAGACGGGGTCGTTGATATCACCTGCCGTGTTGCCGAGCAGTCTGCTGTTCGTGATGGTCACCGCCGCGCCCGCCCCAACATAGACGGCTCCGCCGTATGCCGCCGCGTTGCCCTCCAGCCGCGAATCGGCGATCAGCGCGCGCGCCGCGCCGTCCAGGTAGAGCGTGCCGCTCACCACCGCCGTGTTGTGGACGATGACGCTGTTGGCGATCAATAATTCGCCGAACGCCGCGATCACGCCGCAGTCCGTGCCGGTCAGCGCATGGCTGTCGCGCACGGTCACATCGACCAGCGACAGGCTGCCCTCGCTATGCACCGCCGCGCCGCAGCCACCGGCCGACGACGCGTTCGCCAGCGTCAGCCCGGCCAGCGATAGCGACGCACCCGGCGACACATACAGCAGCCGCGACGCGCCGCCGCCATCCAGCGTGATCCGGCCGCCGCCGTACAGCATCGCCTCGCGCGTGACTGTCAGCGGTCCCGCCGTCATGGTGATTGTCAGCGGATCCGCGCCGCAATCGAACGCGATACCGCCGCCGCCGGCTAGTGCAGCCGCCAGCGCGTTCTCGGTACAACTTCCCGGTGTGCCATCACCGACAATGCCCGCTGCCCGCGTGGAACCCACGGACAGCGCAAACCAGACAAGAGCGCATGCCAAAGCTGCCTCAGCGAAAAGGGCTGCCTGCCGCCGGCGTCGCCAGGGAACCATGCTGCCTCCAGGTCTACGATCGCACGCGAACAGTCGTTCGCATTGTACGATGTGCGCCGTTGGCCGTCATGAGTCGAATGCCACGTACACGGCATGACATTCGCCCTATACCAAATGAGCCCGCAAAAAAGCCCCGCAAGCCGGTGAGGCTCGCGGGGCGAGCTAGCAACTAGCGACTAGCAACTAGCGACTAGCAACTAGCGGCTAGCAATTAGCGACTAGTTGCTAGTACCCGACGGCGATACCGATGTGCAGCGGATCGGCTCCGCCGTGCACCTTGCCCTCGTCGTCAACCAGAATGCCGGTCGGGCTCGCGAACGGCCGCGGCGAGAAACCCTTCTCGCGCACGTCAAGCGTGTGCCCGCGCCCGGCCAACCCGGCTAGCACGTCCTCGCCCAGCGTCTTGTCGATCTGCAGCTTGGCCGCGCTGGCGTCCACCGACAGCGTGGCGCAGGCGTCTTGAATGCCCATGCCGTAGTCGATCACGTTGTGGATCACCTTCATCACGGTGCCCATGATCTGGCGGCCGCCCGGCGCGCCGACGCTCATGTACGGCTTGCCGCGCTTGAGCACCAGGGTCGGCGTCATGCTCGACACACCGCGCTTGCCTGGCGAGATCGAGTTGGCCCGGCCCGGGTTCGGGTCGAGCAGCACCATCGAGTCGTTGAACAGGATGCCCGTGCCCGGCACCACGACCTTGGAGCCCCAGCCTTCGTTGATCGTCTGCGTGATCGCCACCATGTTATGATACTTGTCGATCACCGACAAGTGGGTGGTGCAGCCACCATCCGGTTCCGGTGTGCCCGGCTTGTACGTCGCCGGGCTGTACGGCTTGATCTCCTTCGCCGCCTGACGCGGGTCGATCTCCTTGCGCCGCGTGGCCGCATACGCTTTCGACTCCAGCACCTGCCACGGCACGTCGATGAAGTCTTCGTCGGCCAGGTGTTGCCAGCGGTCGGCGTAAGCAATGCGCGCCGCCTCGACGAACAGGTGCAGCGCCTCCGGCGATTTTGGATCGAGGCCGGAGAAATCGATGCCTTCGAGGATGTTGAACGTCTCGGCCAGCGTGCCGCCGCCGGTCGATGGCGCGTAGATCAGCGTGTAGTCGCCGCGGTAGGTGGTCGAGCGCGTCTGGCGAATCTTCGGCTGGTAGTTGGCCAGATCATCCAGCGACATGACGTTGCCGTGCGCGTTGAGGTCCTTGACGATCATCTCGGCGGTCTCACCGCCATAGAAGCCGACGACCCCTTGATCGTAAATTCGCTTCAGCACCTTGGCCAGGTCGGCGTTGACGACTCGCTCGGGCTGGTCGCCGCCGCGCCCGGCGGTATACAGGAGCTTGCCCTGCTTCAGGTAGATGGCCGCGGTTGCCGGGAAGCGCATCAGCGCCTCCATCGAACCCGCCGTGGTGAGCATCGAGAACCAGGTCGTCGGGTAGCCTTCCTCGGCATATTTGATCGCCGGCTCCAGCGCGCGCCGCAGACTGATCGTGCCAAACTTCTCGAGCGCCACCGCCGCGCCCTTGACCATGCCCGGCACGGCGATTGAGCGATAGCCGATGATGTTCTCGTCGTTCTTTACGCCGCGGAAACCGAGCGTGTCCACGGCGCCAGGGTTCACGATCTCGTACATGTCGGGCGTCGCTTTGCCCGGCGCCGGCATGAAGTAGTCCACGACGCTGCTCGTGCCGGTGCGCGCGTTGTGATAGACCATGAACCCGCCGCCGCCGACGCCGTTCATTGCCGGCTCCAGTACGCCCATCGTCAGCGCCGTGGTGATGGCGGCATCCACCGCGTTGCCGCCCTCTTTCAGCACCTGCAGACCCGCTTCGGCCGCCAACGGATGCTTGGCGGCGACCATGCCATGGTCGGACACCGCCTCATTCTTGGAGAATGCCCAGTTAGTGACGTTCATGGCGCGTCTACTTCCATTCCTGCAGGAACGCTTCGGCCTTCGCCAGGAACGCGGCGATCATCTTCTCGCCCTTTTCCGGCGTGGCCGTCGTCGCGTCGCCCGTCATGCCCGACGCGGTCATTTCGCGATACGAGCGATGGTACTGGATGATCTCTGGGTATTTGCCGCCCAGCCCCGGCTTGGCCTGTTCCTTCGTTGCCAGCTTCATGTCGACCAGGTCGGGACGCACCGCCATCACAACCGACGTGCAGTTCTCGCCCGCGTGGCCGACCGCCACATCGCCCGTGTCGGCGATGCCGACCGCGACGCGGCCGATCGCGCGCCACCAGTCCACCTGTGCCACCTGGATGCCCTTTGCCATCAGTTCGCGAGCCAACTCGCCGATCAACGTGACGTTGCCGGCATGGCCGTTCATAAACAGGATGCGCTTCATGCCGTAGAACACGAGGCTATTGGCCACATCACGCAGATACGCCTTCAATGTCTCCGGCTCGACCGACAATGTGCCGGGGAACGACATCAGCGACTGCGAGCAGCCGATCGGCACGAGCGGCGCCACCACGGCGCCGGTGCGATCCGCCAGACGCCGCGACGCTTCCAACGCGACGAGGCCATCCGAGCCCATTGGCAGATGCGGCCCGTACACTTCCACCGCGCCGACCGGCACGATCGCGAACGTTGTCGCCTTCAGCGCCTTCTCAGCCTGCACCCACGACATTTCCTGCAAAGTCAAGGTCATTGTTCTCTCCGAGGAAGAATGTGAACAGTGAACAGTGAACCGTGAACAGTATGAACTCGCTTGCAGGCATTATCTGCCGGCGGGAGAACCTACTGGTAACTGTTCACTGCTCACTGCTCACTGTTTTCTAGTAGTTAGCGTCCGATCAGCCGCGGGTCCAGCGCATCCCGCAGGCCGTCGCCAAGCATGTTGAACGACAGCACCGTCACCGCCACGGCCAGGGACGGCCAGAGGACAAGCGACGGAACCAAATCCATGTAGCCGCGCGCCGTTGAAACCATCTGGCCCCACGACGGCGTCGGCGGCATCACGCCGAGCCCCAGGAATGACAGGCCCGACTCCACGAGGATCGCGAAGCCGGCGCTGAGCGACGCCTGGATGATGATCGGAGCCGCGATGTTCGGCAGGATCGCTTTGCGGATGATCCGCCAGTCACTGGCCCCGACCACCCGCCCGGCCTCGACGTATTCGTTCTGCTTCACCGACAGCACCGCGCCGTGCACCAGCCGCGCGAATGTCGGCGTCTGCGCGATGCCGATTGTCAGCATCAGGTTGGGAAGACTGTTGCCCAGGAACGTCACGATCGCCAGCGCCAGCACGACCGTCGGGAACGACAACATCACGTCGAACCAGCGCATGATGAGTGTGTCGACCCAGCCGCCAAAATAGCCGGCCAGCAGGCCCAAGAAAACGCCCAACGTGCCGGCGATGAGCACCGCGACCGCCGCAACCTGGAGCGAGATACGGGTGCCCCAGACGACGCGGCTGAACATGTCGCGCCCGAAATCGTCCGTGCCGAGCGGATACTCTGCGCTCGGCGGCTTCAGCACTTGGCCGGCGTACTGCCGCGCCGGATCGTGCGGCGCGATGGCGGCGGCGAACAGCGCGATAAGCGCCAGCACGACGATGACCAGTCCCGACGCGCGCACGCGCGGGTTGGCTATTACTCGTTTGGTCAACACGTAAACTTGTCCTCTAACTGTAACGGATGCGAGGGTCCAGCACGCCGTACAACAGGTCCACGACCAGATTGATCGTCACAAACGCGCCGGCGATCAGCAAGATCGCCCCCTGTGTGGCGGGGTAGTCGCGGTTGACGATGCTATTGATCAGGAACGTCGCCAGGCCGGGCCAATTGAATATATATTCGACGATCACGGCGCCGCCGAGCAGCGACCCGATCTGCAGGCCCACGACGGTCACAACCGGGTTCAAGGCATTACGCAGCGCGTGGCGGTACATCACGACCCGCTCGGTCAGCCCCTTGGCGCGCGCCGTTCGCACGTAATCCAGCGCCAGCACTTCCAGCATGGACGAGCGCGTCATGCGCAGTACCACGGCGCCCATGCTCACGCCGAGCGTGACCATCGGCAGAATCAGCAGCTTGATGTGCCCGCCCAGGTCCTCGTTTGGCGCCACATAGCCGGACGAAACAAACCAGCCGAGTTGCAGGCCGAACACGAGCACCAGCAGCGTGCCGACCACGTAGTTCGGCAGCGACAGCCCGACAATCGCCGTCGTACCGACAATGATATCGAGGAAGCCGTTGCGCTTGACCGCCGCCAGGATGCCCAGCGGCACGCCGAACAGCAGCGCAAACAGCGCGGCGAGCGCCATCAACTCGATGCTGCGCGGCAGGCGGTCGAGCAGGTCCTTCATGATTGGCCGGCTGCTGATGACACTCTTGCCCATGTCAAGCCGCAGGATGCCGCCCAGCCAGTCTACATATTGCACAGGCAGGGGGCGGTGCAGGCCGAGCCGCTCTTCCACGGCAAACACCGCTTCGTCCGTCGCGGCGTCGCCGAGGATCGCCCGGCCCGGGCGGCCCGGGATAATGTGCATCAGCATAAACACGAGCGTCGCTACCGCCAGCATCAGCGGGATAACCATCAACGTGCGGCGCAGGAGGAAATAATTCATAGTGGTCAATCAGATGGGGTGTTGGCGCACAAAAAGCCCGCCGGTGTTGCGCGGGCGCTCGGCGCCGTCACTCCAAACAGAGGGATGCGGGGGACGCTGCAAACAGCGTCCCCCGCGGTCCGAGCGGCGGCTAGGCCGCCTTGTCCAGCCAGGTTTCGCGCAGCGTCGTCGACGTCCACGAAGCCGGGATATGCTCGTAGCCCTTCACATACGCAGCGCCGGCTTCCGCCTGCTCGCGGCGCACGAGGTAGGTCCACGGGCACAGGTCCAGCGTACGCTCTTCGATTTGCTTGTAAAGCGCCTTGCGCGCGTCCTTGTTCGTCTCGCCGCGCGCCTTGTCGAACATGTCGTCCAACTGCTTGTCCGAGAAGTGAATCTGCGGAGCGAAGTTGCGGCCCGTCTGCAACTGCTGGCTCAGGAAGTCCGGGTCGACGATATCCGGCGCGGAGCCCCAGACATGCACTGGGAACGTGCCGGCCTTCACCGTATCGCGGAAGGTCAGCCATTCCTGCAGGACCAGTTCGACATCCAGGCCGAACTGCTTCAACTGCCCGTGCGCCGCTTCGGCCGGCTTGCCGATAACGGTGTAGGTCACGGTCGACAGCATCTTGAATTTCAGATCGGACGGCGACTTGAAGCCGGCTTCGCTCAGCAACTTCTTCGCCTTATCCGGATCGAAGGTGTAGCGGCCTTCGAGATTGTTGTAGCCTTCGAACGTCTCGGGGATCAGGCCGCCAGTCATCGGCTTGCCGCGCCCGCTGAACGCCGACTCCATCATCGCCTTGCGGTCGAGCGCATACGACAGCGCCTGGCGCACCTTCACATCGTCGAACGGCTTGACATCGTACATGTAAGCCATCCAGCCATAGCCGGAGACCGAGTCGCTGGTGATGAACAACTTCTTGTCCGACTCGATGACCGCCAGGTCCTTGAACGGCACGTAGTCGATCAGATCGACCGCGCCGGTGCGCAGCGCCGTCACGCGCGCCGTGTCATCCGGATACGGGATGTAGGTGATGCCGTCGAGGTACGGCATGTCCTTCTGCCAGTAGTTCTCGTTCTTGATCAGCTTGATCGATACGCCCGGCTGGCGTTCCACCCACTTGAACGGGCCGGTGCCGACCGGCTGGGTCTGCAGGTTGACATTGGGGGTGGTGCCGTGCTTCATGCTGGTCATCATGCACGCGTTGTTGGCCAGCACGGCCGGGAACGTGGCATTCGCCTTCTTCATGACGAACTTGACCGTGTACTTGTCCGGCGTTTCCACCTTCTCAACGTCAAGCATGGTGCCGCGGAAATACGCGCTGACTTTGGCGTCCTGAATGCGCTCAATATTCCACTTGACATCTTCGCTGGTGAACTCTTCACCGTTGTGAAACTTGACGCCCTGGCGCAGCTTGAAGACCCAGTTGTTGCCTTCCGAGGTGTACGACTCGGCCAGCTCCGGCACGATCTTGCCGCCCTTGTAGACGTTCAGCAGGCCCTGCATGACCATCGCCTTGATCGTGTTCGAGGCTGCGCCGGTGCTGAAGTGCGGGTCGTAGTTTGGCGGATCGGTCGACAGACCGTACTTGAGGATACCGCCCTTCTTCGGGGTCGCGGGCGCGGCCGCCGTAGTCGGCTTCACCGCCGCGCCGGGCGCCGTTGTGGCCGCGGGCGCTGTGGTGCCCGATGGACCGCATGCCGCGAGCGGGATGGCGCCGGCCGCCACGGCCAGCAGTTGCAGGAAGCGCCGGCGGGACAACTTGCCCGTCTCGAAGCGCTGCTGCAGGATACTGAGATAGTCACCTTCTGCCATTTTTCTCCTCCTTGGGGATAGTGGTGGCACAAACAAAAACGCGCCCCGTCGCCGAGTGAGTCGGCAATCAAGAGCGCGGAACGGTACCCGGGTTGATCGAGCGAGGGGCCGGAGTTTGATATGGAAGTTTGGAGCCAATCGCAACGAGCCACGTCAAGAAATCATGAGTCTGTGGCATAACCATGTGAAAAGTATAACGAAATTGGCGCTGCAAGTCAACCGATTGTTACAATTCATTAACGTGACGGATTACGAATGCCCGGTAAGCCGGCTCCCAGACCGAGAATAGCGCCAAACTGCGCAACGCACGAGAGAAACTAACGCAATGTGGTCACGTTATGCCGTTTCGACCTGAGCATGTCGTGGTTGCACACGGATATGCCCGAGCCGATCACGGTCATCCTGAGAATGTTCATGCCCGGTGCGGGCATACGCCGGTACATGACATCCGCGTGGGGGACGGGCTTGCCCCGGCCCAGAACCGGGCACACACAGCCCCCCAAAGGGGCGAGCATGTCGGGGTCGCCCCGACGTGCAATGCCGCGAATATTATGAGCAGCGCGAAGGACCTCAAGTCCGTGAAGTCACAGCCGATCGCCGGTTGACATGCTTCGCGCTCGACGGGCATAACGCCGCGGGTGTTGCCTTCGCGCTTCAGCGTGTGCCCGCCGGGCATACAGGACAGGCCAATGGGCACGCTCAAGTTGCAACAGTATTGTCGGGGTGTTCTGCAACAACGGCAGGGGGAAATAAAATAGGGCAATGCGCACGGCACCGCCCTATCTTGCGATCTTAGCCTGTGACAGGCAACGTTTCCGAACAGTAGCGGCGACTGGACTCGAACCAGTGACCGAACGATTATGAGCCGTTTGCTCTGCCAACTGAGCTACGCCGCCATCCAGTAGCGGGGGGCAGATTCGAACTGCCGACCTTTGGGTTATGAGCCCAACGAGCTGCCACTGCTCCACCCCGCATTGCGAAAGATAGTATACGGTATGGCGGCTGATCCGTCAAATAACGGTAGGGGCGAAGCATCGGCGCGAGCGCGCCTGCCATGGCGGAACCATCCGCCGATGCTTCGCCCCTACGAATCCTAATACGGCCCCGCTTGCGCCTTCGGCTTTGCTGCCATGTCGCCCTTGACGGCGGTAACGACCTGCTTGCACGCCATCGCGATCATGCGCCCATCGCTGCCGACGGTCGCCAACTGGTAGCCTATCGCCTTGACTTTCAGCGCGTACTCGGCGCTGCCGGTATGGATGCCGGCGACGATGCCGTGCCGCTTCGCCGCCGCGACGATCGTCTCCAGCCACGCGATGCGCTCCGGCTCCTGGTAGTCGGAGCCCGGCCCGCGCCCGTAGCTCTGGCTCAGGTCGGACGGGCCGACGTAGATCGCATCGAGGCCCGGCGTGCTCAGGATGTCGTCGAGGTTCCCCATCGCCTCTTTCGTTTCGATCATCGCCATGGTGATGACCGTGTCGTTGGCGTGCGCGGCGTAGTCCGCGCCGGCGTAGAGCACCGCGCGCGTCGGCCCCATGCTGCGGAAGCCGGCCGGCGGGTAGCGGCAGGCGCCGATGAACGCCTCGCACTGCGCGCGCGTGTTGATCATGGGGCAGATGATGCCGTACACGCCCGCATCGAGCATCTTCATGATGATGCCCGGCTCGTTCCACGGCACGCGCGCCAGCGGCGTCACGCTGCTCGCGCTCATCGCCTGCAGCATGGTCACGGCCGCCTGGTAATCGACCGGGCCGTGCTGCAAATCGATCGTGATGCTGTCCCAACCCTGCTGCGACATCAACTCGGCCGAAAACGCGCTGGGGATGTGCAGCCATCCGTTCAGTGCAAAGCCGCCCGACTTCCAGAGAGTGCGCAACGCGTTCTCACGCATGACAGGCTCCTTCGAGGATAGATTGATGAGCGCCGCGCGATGCTGCGCGGCACATTTGACGCGAACATTGTAGCAAATCGCCAGGCGCACGGCAACCGGATTTGACAGCCAGCCCGGGTGGCGCGACAATGGCGCATCACCTGCGACACGGAGGGCACACATGTCCGCACCCGTTCAGCGCTGCGCCTGGGCGTCCAAAGAGGTGTTTCACGACTATCACGACCGCGAGTGGGGCGTGCCGATCCATGACGACCGCGCCCTGTTCGAGCTACTGATCCTGGAAGGCGCGCAGGCCGGGCTGTCGTGGCAGACCATTCTGACCAAGCGCGACGCCTACCGCGAAGCGTTCGCTCATTTCAACCCGCGCGCGGTGGCGCGCTTCGACGCCGAGCGCCAGGCGCGGCTGCTGCAAAACCCGGGCATCGTCCGCAACCGGCTGAAGGTCGCGTCCGCCGTGACGAACGCGCGGGCGTTCCTCGCGGTGCAAAAGGAGTGCGGGACGTTTGACCGCTATCTGTGGAGTTTCGTCGGCGGCCGCCCGATCGTGAACCAGTGGCGCAGCCTGCGCGAGATGCCCGCGCAGACGGCCGAAAGCGATGCGCTCTCCAAGGACCTCGTCAAACGCGGCTTCCGTTTCGTCGGGTCCACGATCGTGTATGCATTCATGCAATCGGCCGGGCTGGTGAACGATCATGAGGCAGGTTGCTTCCGTCATAGCGCTGTGCAGGAACCTTAGCGCCAGGAGCCTGCAAAGAAAACACGGCAAGCAAACTCCGCTTGCCGTGTTCGTTTCCACTGCCGGTTGGGACGTCAGCGCGCCGGGAGCGGCGTGCTGACTGGCGCGGCGATCACCGCCGTCTCGCCGGGCTTGCCCAGCTTCATGTCATGGCGCGCCACTTCCTCAACATACTCGTTCGACTGCACGTGCTGCTTGCGGTCGACCAGCCGGCGCTGCTCGTCCTGCACATCTTTCATTTGTTGTTGCAACGCATCGCGCTGCTGCAGCAGATCGGCCGTCGTCGAAACCTTCTGAACCAGCACCACCAGCACGAAGATGCTGAAGATCCAGAACGCAGCGACAAATATCTGCGAAAGCGACAGCGTGTTGGGTCCGCGCGAGTTGCTCATGACAAACAAAGTGTAGCGAAAATCGGCTGTAAGTCAAGCGTTTTGGCAATCCCTTTGCCGCTCTGCTGCCCAAGCCCGGACCCCGACAACTGCCCGCCGTACCCACACGCGCGTTATTTGCGCACTAATCAATGGCGCCAAACATTGAACAAATACTGTCCAAACTACTGACAAACACGTCTATCGTTTGTATAATGTTTGGGTGATTGAGCCAGCGCCAAGCTACACCATCAAAATCGTGTCGGAACGCACCGGCGTGCCGCTGCACACCCTGCGCGCCTGGGAGCGCCGCTACGGCGTGCCCAAGCCGGGGCGCGGCGCCGACAACCGCTACCGCTTCTACGACGACGACGACATCGCCGACGTGCTGTGGCTCAAGCGCCAGGTCGACTCGGGCGTCTCGCCCAGCCAGGCGAGCGCGCTCCGCTGCCGGCAAAAGGCGCAAGCTGAGACGCGCCAGGCGACGCCGGCGCTACAATCGCTGAGCGACCGCCGGCACGCGCTGCAGGATGCGCTGCTTACCTTCGACGATCGCGCGGCCCACCAGATTCTCGACGAGGCGATGGGGCTGTTTCCATTGGAGCAGGTGGCAGCGCAGGTCATTGTGCCGGCGATGCACGGCATCGGCGAGCAGTGGATGCGCAATGAGATCGGCATCGGGCAGGAGCACTTCGCCAGCAACCTGCTGCGCCAGCGCTTGCTGACCGCGCTTCAGGTGCAGCCGCCGCTCTCGTCCGCCGCGCCACTGCTGATTGCCGCGTGCGCCCCGGAAGAGCAGCACGAGCTCGGCTTGCTGATCTTCACCCTGCTCGCCCGCCGGCAAGGTTGGCGCGTCACCTACCTGGGCGCGCGCACGCCGCTGCACGACCTCGTGAAGGTCGGCCAGGTCTCCGCGCCGCGCGGCATCGTTGTCTCGGTGACCACCGTCATCGGCCTGGCGAACCTGATCCCCCTGCTGGGTGAAGGCGAGCAACCGGCCGCGCCGATCTATTTTGGCGGCGGCCTGTTCGAAGCGCTGCCCCGGCTGAGCGAAACGATCCCCGGCGCCTACATCGGCGCCGACGCGGGACTGGCACTGCAGGCGCTCGCCCGCGAACCACAGGCACACGCGTTCAAGACCAGCCGGCGCGCGCTGGCCGCGGCGCATGCCGTGCGCAACCTGCGCATGGAACTGGCAGCGCACACCGCCTCGGCGCTCTCGGTGCAACACACGCGCCCGGGCAGCGAGTTCGCCGGCATCATCACCTTCGCTACGCTGTTTCTGACCGATGCGCTGGCATGCGCGTTGGCGTTCGATCTGCCGGAACTGATGGACGCCCAGGCACATTGGCTGCGCCAGGCGCTGACGCCGCGCGCCGTCACCACGGCGATGATCATCGAGCATCTGAGCGCCTTCGAACGGGCCGCCTATGCAGTGCTCGGTAGGAACGTGGCGGCGCAGGTGCGGGCGCTGGTGGCGCGCATGAAAGACTCGGCGGCATACAATGCAGGACAGGCACAATCGGCCGCGGCATCGCCTTCGCGTTAGCGGTACGAGCGCTGATTACCGCGCTTGTGCAGACACGCAGGAGAACTTGAAATGGGACACATCATAATCACCGGCGGCAGTGGATATCTGGGGCGCGCGTTGACGCGCGAACTGACGGCGGCGGGGCATGCGGTCATCATCCTGGCGCGTCGCGCCGAGCAGGTCGGCGGGTTGCCGCCAGGCGCACGCGCCGTGGCGTGGGACGGGCGCACCGCGGACGGCTGGGGCGACCTGGCCAATGGTGCGTATGCGATCGTCAACATGGCCGGCGCGACGATCGCCCGGCCCCACTGGAGCGCCGCGTACAAACAGCAGATCCGCGACAGCCGTGCCAACGCCGGCGTCGCCGTGACCGCGGCGATTCGCGCCGCGCGGATCAAACCCGCCGTGCTGGTGCAGATGTCCGGCATCGGCTTCTATGGCGACACGGCCGATCGCGAGGTGGACGAAGGCGCGCCTGCCGGCAGCGATTACTTCGCCACAGTCTGCACCGTTTGGGAAGCGTCCACGGACGAAGTTGAATCGCTGGGCGTGCGGCGCGTGATCGTGCGCACCGCGCCGGTGTACGGCCAGGGCGGCGGCATCTTCACACTGGTCGCCTTGCCCTTCCGGCTCTTCGCCGGCGGGCCGCTCGGCAGCGGCCGCCAGTACGCGCCATGGATTCACCTCGCCGACTGGTTGACCGCGGTGAAACTGCTGATGGACAACCCGAATACGCGCGGCGTTTACAACCTGACCGCGCCCGACCCGCTGACGCAGGGCGCGTCCGCGAAAATCTTCGGGCGCGCACTGGGTCGTCCGTCGTTCATGCCGGCGCCGGCATTTGCCTTGCGCCTGGCGCTGGGACCGGCGGCCGACCTGCTGCTGTTGACCGGCCAGCGCGCGCAGCCGCGTCGCTTGCTGGAGGCCGGCTTCCGCTTCCGCTTTCCAGAACTCGGGGCGGCGATTCGCGATATTACTGGCAAGCGCTCGGCTGAGGCGACCGCATCATCGCCGGCGAGCGAGTAGGCCGTAGAGCATTGAACGGCGACGCGCGCGAAACATGCGCGCCGATCGCAAAACCATTTCACCGTAAAGGGGTTACCATGCCAAGAGTCATTGTAAGCCAACAGACGATTGAAGTGCCGACCGGCACCAAGCTCGCCATCGCCATCGAGCAACTCGGCGTGCACATTGGGCACCGCTGCGGCGGCAATGCGCGCTGCACGACCTGCCGCGTCGAGTTCGAGAGCAGCGAGCCGGCCACGATGACCGAGGCGGAATACGACAAGCTGCAGGAGCGCGGCTTGTTCGGCAAGGCGCGCCTCTCGTGCCAGATCGCGGTCGACCACGATATGGCCGTGCGCCCGCTGGTCACGCTGGAAACGGAGCCGTCCTGGACCGACACCGGCCCGGCACTCCAGAACGGCGTGACACCGCTGGCCGCGTGGTTCCCGGTCTCTGAGTTGAAGGCCACCAAAGAAAACGAGTAGCTTTCAAAGGCCGGCTGGGCGCTCCGCTGCGGTGACGCCGGAGCGCCCGGACGGCCACACGCTAAATATGAAGGAGAATCGGGTCGCCTGACCGGCGGCCCTTCACTATGCTATGCCGATCTATTTATCCATCAAGGAAATGACGCGCAACTGGGGCCGCTTTTTGCTGTTCAGCCTCGTTATCGCACTCATCACAACGCTGGTGCTGTTCACCAATGCACTCGCCGACGGTCTCGGCCTGGGCAACAAAGAGTATATCGAGAAGCTGAACGCCGACCTGATTGTCTTCAAGCAGGGTGTCGACCTATCCATCGGCGCCAGCCGCATCGACCGCAACAGCCTGAACGAGATCCGGCGCGTGCCGGGCGTGAAGGACGTCGGGACGTTGTCGTTCACGAATGTCTCGGTGCAGTTCGACGCGAACCAGAAGCCGCTGAATGTGGCGATGATCGGCGTCGAGCCCGGCCGGCCGGGCGAACCGCCGGTGGTGCAGGGCCGGCCGCTCAGCACGAGCCGCGCGCGCGAGGCGATCATCGACCGCAACGTGGCGCTGCGTACCGGGCTGAAGCTTGGAGTGCCGTTCAAGATCAAGGTCATTCAAGGCAGCAAGGAGCAGTACTTCGACATGGTCGTCAGCGGCATCAGCGACGGCCGCCAGTACTTCCTGCAGCCATCGATCATCGTGCCCTACCTGGCGTTTGACGAGATCAAGCCCGGCGCCGGCGGGACCAGCAACGACTTCATCGCGAACGTGGTCGCCGTACAGTTGAGCGACCCGGCCACTCTGCCGGCCATGCGCATGGCCCTGATGGACCAGGTGCCCAACACCCAGGTGGCCACGCGCAAGGAGGCGTACGAAGCCGCGCCCGGCTATGCCGCGCAGCAGAGCACGCTCGGCACGCAAACCGCTTTCGTCCTGATCATCGGTGTGCTGGTCATCGGCGGCTTCTTCCAGATCCAGACGCTGCAGAAGGTGCCGCAGATCGGCATGCTCAAGGCGATTGGCGCATCCAACACAACCGTCGGCCTGGCGGCGATCGCGCAGATCATCGTCGTGACCATCGTGGGCGTCACGATCGGCGCGGTGGGCACCTTGCTGTTATCGCTGACCTTCCCGGCCACCATACCGATCCTGTTCTCGGCCAATGCCGTGCTGTTCAGCGTGCTCGCACTGACGTTGATCGGGCCGATCGGTGGCCTGGTGTCGGTCCGATACTCGCTGCAAGTTGAGCCATTGACGGCGCTCGGACTCGCCCAGTGATATCAGATTCATCTTCATTCGCACCGGATATTCATACGGAAACAGACATGTCCATTGCACTTGAAATTCAGGGTGTTAGCAAGGTTTACCACGGCGGCGGGCTGACGGTGACCGCCGTCAAGCATGTGTCGTTCAGCGTCCCGCAGGGACAGTTCGTTGCGCTGGTCGGCCCCAGCGGCTCCGGCAAGACGACCCTGCTCGCCATCCTCGCCGCGCTGCTGCGCTCAACCGAAGGGCAGGTCGTCATCGACGGCCAGGACCTGACGCACATGAGCGAAGGCGCGCGCGCCAAATTCCGCCGGCAGAAGATCGGCTTCACATTCCAGTCCAATAATCTGGTGCCGTACCTGACCGCGCTCGAAAATGTCGAGTTGATGCTGCGGCTGAACGGCCTGCATGACAAAGCGACCTCCGCACGAGCTAAGGACCTGCTGACTCAGCTTGGCCTGGGCGAGCGGCTGAATAACCTGCCGCGTCAACTGTCCGGCGGGCAGCAGCAGCGCGTGGCGATCGCCCGCGCGCTCGTGCACCGGCCGGCGATCGTGCTGGCCGACGAGCCGACCGCCAGCCTCGACACTGAGCGGGCCCATCAGGCCGTGGAGACGTTCGGGCGGCTGGTTCACGAGCAGCAGCGCGCCGGCATTATGGTCACGCATGACCTGCGGATGGTTCAGTATGCCGACCGGGTCATTCAGATGACTGATGGGCTGATTGTGCGCGACTCGACCAACCGCGCGGAGATCGACGGACTGGCCAACGGTGGCCGGCACGAGCACCCCGCGCCGGCGGTCATCGCCAGCGTAACCCAGGCGCCCGCTTCCGGTTTCGGCGGCATACCCGCACTGGCGACGGGCTAGCGCGCGTGAATGCGTTCGGGCGGCTGCGGCGCGCCTTCGGCTGGAAAGTACGGGTAGGCTAAATCATCGCATTGAGTCGTATACTATATTGGAGGGACGGGACACACAGCGAGTCAAGGGAACTCGCCACGGCCAACGGTCGGGAGCCGGCGGCCAGAAGGAAAGGGACCATCACCATGGTTGCAACAATGGCACTGAAGGGCCAGAATGAAACGACACGTGCGGAACCGGTGGAATCCGTCAGCGATGCCGAACTGATGGAGCAAGTGCAGCAGCAGGATAAGCACGCCCTGGAACTGCTGCACGAGCGCTACTTCAACCGCGCGGTGGGCGTTTCCTTCAAGGTGCTGCGCGACGAGGACCTGGCGCAGGAAGTGGCACAGGAAGCGTTCTGGCGGGTGTGGCAGCGGGCCCAGCAGTTTCAGGGCCGGCGCGGCTCGTTCACCAACTGGCTGTTTGGCATCGTGCGCAACCTGTCGATCGACGAGATCCGGCGCGACCGCAGCGCCGAACTGCCAGATGACGATGACCTCTCGGACGCGCCATCGTATCTGATCACGCAGGACAACCTGACCGATGTGGTGGACGAGCGCATCCGCTACGACAGTCTGCGCGCCGCGATGCAGAAGTTGCCCCCGGCCCAGCGGCAAGTGCTGGAACTGGCGTATTTTCACGGGCTGACGCGCCGCGAGATCTCGAGCAAGCTCGGCGAGCCGCTTGGCACCGTCCATACGCGGGCACTGCTCGGTATGAACAAGCTGCGCGAGATGGTCAGCCCGGAGTAACGGGCGCTATCGCAACACGCAGAACCGCCACAACGCGCGAAAAAGCCCGGACATACCTGTGCCCGGGCTTTTGTTTTGCACCCTCCGCACGCTACGCCGGCTGCACAAACGTCCCGTTACGCAGGTCGGCAACCGCCTGCACGATCTCCTCGCGCGTGTTCATCACAAACGGGCCGTACGGGAAGATCGGTTCGCGGAACGGCCCACCCGCCATCAACATGAAGCGCACATGCGAGTCGGGAGCGGCGCTCACGCGGACCGAGTCGCCGTCTCCGAACGCCAGCATATGCACCGCCGGCACCGTCTCGCCGGATTCGACATCGAAGATACCCGCGCCCTCAAAAACGTACGCCACAACCTGATGGCCGGGCTTCGTGCCGATGTCAAAAGACACGCCCGGCTGCAGCGTTACATCCATATACAGCGGCTGCGCGGCGATCTCGGTCACCGGCCCGCGCACGCCGCCATACTCGCCTGCGACGACGCGCACCTGCACGCCATCACGCTCGATAATCGGGATCGTGGCGGCGGAAACTTCCTGATAGCGCGGCGTGCTCATCTTTTGCGCCGCCGGCAGATTTACCCACAGTTGGAAACCGTTGATGCCGCCATCCGGCGCGCGGCGCGGCATCTCCTCGTGCATGATCCCGCGGCCGCTCGTCATCCACTGCACGTCGCCGGGGCCGATGATGCCCGCATTGCCGAGGCTGTCACGGTGGCGCACAGTACCTTCGAGCATGTACGTCACGGTCTCAATGCCGCGATGCGGGTGGTTCGGAAACCCCGGATTGACGCCATCACGCGGGTTGTTGAAAGCGAAATGGTCGAACAGCAGAAACGGGTCGAATGGATTGGATTGGTGCGGCCCGAACGAACGGCGCAGCATCACGCCCGCCCCTTCCGCCACCAGTTGCGGCTCGATAACCCATTTAATGGCGCGTCTTGTACTCATGCTCCCCACGCCTCCCTGTCTGTATAGACCGGGGACATGGTTGACAGGTGTTCGGGGACATGGTTGACACTCACATACGGTATGATGACCCTCATTCAGGAGGTGTCACATGCCATGGACCGAGGTCTCCATCATGTCCCAACGCGAAGAGTTCGTCGCA
>JACRMK010000049.1 GCA_016235055.1 Chloroflexota bacterium
AGATGGTGATGCCAGGGGACAGCGTGAACGTAGACGTGCAGTTGATCGTGCCGGTGGCGCTGGAGCAGGGCAGCCGGTTTGCGATCCGCGAAGGCGGGCGCACGGTGGGCGCGGGCGTCATCACCCAGATCGTCGAGTAAACGCAAGCGTGCGGGACCGGCCGCCCGGCGGCGGTTCCCGCGTACGAGGACACTATGGCCAAGCAAAAGATTCGCATTCGTCTGAAGAGCTACGACCACCGCGTGCTGGATCAGTCCGTCAAGCAGATTGTGGACATCGCGGAACGCACCGGCGCCATTGTCGTCGGCCCCGTGCCGCTTCCGACGCAGATCGAGAAGTTTACCATTCAGCGCGCCACGTTCATCGACAAGGACTCGCGCGAGCAGTTCGAAATCCGCACGCACAAGCGCCTGATCGACGTGGTGGAGCCCGGTTCGAAGACGATCGAGAACTTGGTCAAGCTCAACCTGCCCGCCGGCGTGGACATCGAAATCAAACTGTAGGCCGCGCGGCGCGGCGGCCGGGCCAAACGCCCGTCCCGCCCGCTGCACGCCTGGCTACCCGAGTGACAGAGGTCGTATCATGAAAGGTCTAATCGCGAAGAAGCTGGCGATGACGCAGATTTTCGGCGCCGGCGACCAGATCGCGGGTGTGACCGTGCTTGAAGCGGGCCCGTGCTACGTGACGCAGATCAAGACGGTCAAAACGGACGGCTACAACGCCATCCAGCTTGGCTTTGGGGCGGTGCGCGCCGAGCGCCTGCGCAAAGACTTGACGAAAGCGGAGCGCGGCCATCTGGGCATGCTCAAGACGGACGAGAAGCATGCGTCCCGCAAGCCCGCGCTGGAGGGCGTGCCCGCCCTGCGGCACCTGCGCGAGATCCGTGTCGAGGACCCGGGCAAGTACACGCTGGGCCAGAAGTTGGTGGCCGACCTGTTCGCCGTCGGCGACATCATCGAAGCCGAGAGCGTCAGCAAGGGCAAAGGCTTCGCCGGCGCGGTCAAGCGCTACCATTTCCAGGGCGGCAAGAAGACGCACGGCGCCTCGGACCGCCTGCGCGCGCCCGGTTCCAGCGGCGCCACGACCACGCCGGGCCGCGTGCTCAAGGGCAAGCGCCGCGCCGGTCATATGGGTATGGACGTTGTCACCCAGCGCAGCCTGAAAGTGATGCTGGTCGACACCGAGCGTAACCTGATCGCCGTGCGCGGCAGCGTGCCGGGCGGCACCAATGCGCTCGTCATCCTGCGCGAGCCCAAGCAGACCGGCAAGAAGAAGAAGTAAGCTACCGGGCGCCGGGAATTCATCCCGGGGCGCGGCCGATCGAGGTCTTATTATGAAGATTCCAGTCCGAAATTTGAAGGGCGACACGACCGGCGAGATCGAACTGCGCGACGATATTTTCGCCATCGAGCCGAACCAGTCGGTCATGCACCAGGCGCTCAAGCGCCAACTGGCGAATGCGCGCCAGGGCAATGCCGACACGAAGACGCGCGCCGAAGTGGCCGGCGGCACCAAGAAAGTCTACCGGCAGAAGGGCACCGGGCATGCCCGGCAGGGCGACAACCGCGCGCCGCACTGGCGCAAGGGCGGTATCGTAGGCGGCCCGACGCCGCGCTCGTTCGAACAGTCCATGCCGAAGAAGATGCGCCGGCTGGCGCTCAAGTCGGCGCTGTCGATCAAAACCCGGGCCAACCAGTTGATCGTGCTCGACGAGTTGGCGTTCGAGAAGCCGCGCACCAAAGATATCATGGCACTGCTGGCAGCGCTGAATGTCGAGTCGGGCGCGCTGATCCTGCTGGCGGGCACCGAAGCGAACGTGGCGCGTTCGGCGGCGAACCTGTCGGAAGTCACGGCCCTGAATGCCCGCTATCTGAACGTGCGCGATCTGCTGGGCGCCAACACGGTGATTGCGCCGAAATCAGCCATTGACGTGATCGAGCAGACGTTCGGCAATTGATGCGCGGGGAGTGAACCATGCATACGTTTGATGTGATTATCCGGCCCATCGTCACCGAGAAGACCACGCAGACCGCCGATATGGGGCGCTACGCCTTCGAAGTGAGCCGCCGCGCCAACAAGGTGCAGGTGAAGGAAGCCGTGGAGCGCGCGTACAAGGTGACGGTCGCGCAGGTCAATATCATTAACATGCCCGCCAAGGTGCGTCGCTTCGGCCGCAATTTCAGCACGAAGCCCGTCTGGAAGAAGGCGATCGTGACGCTGGCAGGCAATGACCGTATCACGCTGTTCGAGGGAGTGTAAGGCCATGCCGATCAAGCTATACAAGCCGACGTCAGCGGGCCGCCGCGGGTACGTCTCGGTCTCGACCGACGATATCACGACGAGCGTGCCGCACCGACCGCTGCTGACCGACAAGCGCAAGCACGCCGGTCGCAACTTCCGGGGTATCGTCACCGTCCGTCATCAGGGCGGCGGCCACAAGCAGAAATACCGCCTGATCGACTTCAAGCGCGACAAATCCGGCATCCCCGGCAAAATCGCCACGATTGAATACGATCCGAACCGCACGGCCCGCATTGCGCTGGTGCATTACGCCGATGGCGAGAAGCGCTACATGATCGCCCCGCTGGGCCTCAAGGTCGGCGACGCGGTCATGGCCGGTCCGACGGCCGACCTGCGCACCGGCAATGCGCTGCCGCTGGCCAACATCCCGGTCGGCACGCAGGTGCACAACATCGAGTTGACGCGCGGCCGCGGCGGCCAGATGGTTCGCTCGGCGGGCAGCTCCGCGCAGTTGATGGCCAAGGAAAGCGGTCGCGCCACGCTGCGCCTGCCGTCCGGCGAAATGCGCTTCGTCAACATTGAAAACATGGCCACGATCGGCCAGGTTGGCAACGTCGATCACAGCAACCAGAAACTGGGCAAGGCCGGCCGCAACCGCTGGAAGAACGTCCGCCCGTCGGTGCGTGGATCGGTCATGACCCCGCGCGATCACCCGCACGGCGGCGGCGAAGGCAAGGCGTCTGTCGGCATGCCGGGCCCAAAAAGCCCGTGGGGCAAGCGCACGATGGGCAAGCGCACACGCAACAACCCGCGCACGGACAAACTGATCGTGCGCCGGCGCAAATAACCGGAACAAATCCCAAATTCCAAATACCAAGCCCCAAGCGTTCGGCGCAGGGCGGGTGGTTGGGATTTGGGGCTTGGGATTTGGGAGTTATTCATTATGGGCCGCTCACTGAAAAAAGGGCCGTTCATCGACCCGAAGCTGGTGAAGAAGATCGACGCGCTGAACGCGCGCAACGACAAGAAGGTCATCAAGACCTGGTCGCGTGCGTCGCAGATCTCGCCCGAAATGGTTGGCCACACCATCGCCGTGCATGACGGGCGCCGGCACGTGCCGATCTATGTCACCGAGAACATGGTGGGCCACCGGCTCGGCGAATTCGCGCCGACGCGCCTGTTCCGGGCGCACGCGAGCAAGGAGAAGGTGGTCGGCTAGTCGCCGCACCTTTGACGGGAGCACATTATGGCAGACATTGAGGTACGCGCAGTCGAAAAGTATATCGGCATGTCGTCGTTCAAGGTGCGTCTGGTCGCGAACAGCGTCAAAGGCAAGGGCGTGGACGCGGCGCTGGCCCAACTGAAGTTCATGACCAAGGCCGCGGCGGTGCCGGTGGCGAAGGCGATCAAGTCGGCGGCGGCCAATGCCGAGGAAAACTTCGGCCTGAACCGCGAAGACCTGGTCGTGGCGCGCATCCAGGCCGACGAAGGCCCGCTGCGCAAGTGGCGCCGCTTCGGCGCGCGCGGGCGCTTCAAACCGATCCTGCGCCGCTCGGCGCACATCACCGTCGTCTTGAGCCAGCAGGGCGGAGAGGAATAAGCACATGGGTCGCAAAGTTCATCCGTACGGGTTCCGGCTGGGCGGCATCAAAGATTGGAAGTCGCGCTGGTTTGCCGACCGCCGCACGTACAAGCGCTTGCTGGCCGAGGACATCGTGATTCGAGCGCAGGTGATGAAGCAAGTCTCGGCGGCGGGTGTCTCCGACGTGGAGATCGACCGCTATCCGAAGCAGGTTTCGATCACCATCCACACGGCCAAGCCGGGCGTGATCATCGGCCGCAAGGGCGCCAATGTCAACGACCTGCGCTCCGGTCTGGAAAAGCTGACCGGCAAGAAAGTGCACATCGACGTCAAGGAGATCCAGCATCCCGAAGTGGACGCGTATCTCGTGGCCGAGTCGGTCGCGCAGCAACTGGAGCGCCGCATCGCGCACAAGCGCGCGATGAAGCAGGCCGTGCAGCGCGCGATGCGCCTGGGCGCGCTGGGCATCAAGATCGTCTGCGCGGGCCGCCTGGCCGGCTCCGAAATGGCCCGCCGCGACAAGGTGATCGAAGGCTCGGTGCCGCTGCACACGCTGCGCGCCGACATCGACTTCGCGCGCTACGAGGCGCTGACGACCTACGGGCGCATCGGCGTGAAGGTCTGGATCTACAAGGGCGAGGTGCTGCCGCCGACGCCGGAAGAAATCGCCGCCCGCATCACCGAGGCGAGCGCGATCAGCGAGACGAGCGGTCTGGACGCGTAGCGACATCACTGGCCCGGGACCCGGCTGGCGGGGCGGGCAGGCTGTGAGGGATAGAGTATGCTTCAACCAAAACGCATGAAGTTCCGCAAATTTCATCGCGGCAAGCGCCGCGGCATGGAGTCGCGCGGCACCGCAGTCTCGTTCGGCGAGTTCGGCCTGCAGGCGACCGAAGTCTGCTGGATGACCGCCCGGCAGATCGAAGCGGCCCGCCGCGCCATGGTGCGCTACGTGAAGCGCGGCGGCAAGATCTGGGTGCGCATCTTCCCGGACATGCCGGTGACGGCGCGCGCCGCCGAGACCCGCATGGGCGGCGGCAAGGGCGCGGTCGACCACTGGGTCGCCGTGGTCAAGCCGGGCCGCATGATCTTCGAGATCGCCGGCGTCAGCGAGGAGTCGGCGCGCGAGGCCATGACGCTGGCCGGCGCCAAGCTGCCGATCAAGACCCAGTTCGTCGTGCGCGAGGAACTGCTGGCCGGAAGCGAGGAGTAGAGCATGGCCGACAAAAAGAAAACCGCCGAGGGGAGCGCGCTGAGCGCGAAGGACCTGGCGGAGCAGATTGACAGCAAGAAGCAGGAATTGATGAAGCTGCGCGAGAAATATGCGACGCGCCAGTTGGAAAACACCAGCCAGATCCGGCAGGTGCGCCGCGAAATCGCGCGCCTGATGACCGAGCGCCGCGTGCGCGAATTGCAGGAGGCGGGCCAATGAAAGAACGCCGCAGGGTTTTCACCGGCCGCGTTGTCAGCAACAAGATGCAGAAGACGGTCGTCGTGCTCGTCGAGCGCACTCGCCGGCACCCGCTGTACGGCAAGGTGATCCGCGTGCGCAACCGTTTCAAGGCGCACACCGAAAACGCGCTGAACATCGGCGACACGGTCAAGATTACCGAGGCGCGCCCGATGAGCAAAGAAAAGCGCTGGGTCGTGTCGCAGGTGATCGTCAAGGGCGAAGTGCTGGCCGTGCCGGAAACGGAACTGCCGCCGACCAAGACCGAACTGCCCGACGCGCCCGCGGCCCCGGCCGCTGAAGGAGCGCAGGCATGATCCAGCAAATGTCCACCTTGCGCGTCGCCGACAACACCGGCGCCAAGCTCATCATGTGCATCAAAGTGCTCGGCGGCACCCGCCGCCGCTATGCCACCGTCGGCGACGTGATTGTCGCCGCCGTGAAGCAGGCCGCGCCCGACGGCTCGGTCAAGAAGAGCGACGTGGTCAAAGCGGTGATCGTACGCACGACCAAGGAGTATGGCCGCAAGGATGGCTCGTTCATCCGCTTCGACGAGAATGCCGCCGTCATCCTGGACGAGGCGGGCGGACCGAAGGGCACGCGCATTTTCGGCCCCGTGGCGCGCGAGCTGCGCGAAAAGGGCTTCATGAAGATCGTTTCCCTGTCGCCGGAAGTGCTGTAAGGCCGGGAGACGCCGAGGACGCATATGACTGCAAGAGTGAAGAAGGGCGATACGGTGGTGATCCTGGCCGGCGATGAGCGCGGCGAAAAGGGCACCGTGCACCTCGTCAAGCCGCGCGACGGTACCGTCGTCATCGCCGGCCACAATATTGTGAAAAAGCACCAGAAAGCGAGCGGCCAGCAGGTGCGTACCCAGCGCGGCATCATCGAGCGCGAGGCGCCGATGCCGCTGTCGAAGGTCGCGCCGGTCTGCCGCAACAACAAGTGCAAGAACTTCGACAAGGGCGTGCGCGTCGGCTTCCGCATGGAAAGCGGCCGCAAGGTACGCTTTTGCCGCACGTGCGGCGAGGTGATGGAGTAAGATGAATCTCAAGCAGAAATTCCAGGCGGAGATCGCGCCGGCCCTGCATAAAGAGTTCAAGTACGCGAACGTGATGCAGATCCCGGCCATCAAGAAAGTGACCGTCAATATCGGTCTGGGCGAGGCGCTGACGAACTCCAAGGCGATCGAGAACGCCGTGCGCGACATGACGACCATCACCGGCCAGAAGCCGGTCGTCACCCGCGCGCGCAAATCGATCGCGACCTTCAAGGTGCGCGCCGGCCAGCCGATCGGCGTCAAGGTGACGCTGCGCGGCGAGCGCATGTGGTCGTTCCTGGAGCGCCTGATCGGCACGGCGCTGCCGCGCGTGCGCGACTTCCGCGGCGTGCCCGCCGAAGCGTTCGACGGGCGCGGCAACTACACGCTGGGCCTCTCGGAGCAGTTGATCTGGCCGGAGATCGCCTACGACAGCATCGACAAGGTGCGCGGCATGGAGATCACGATCGTGACCAGCGCCAAGACCGACGAAGAGGCGCACCGCATGCTGGCCCTGTTTGGGATGCCGTTCGTTCGCAAGGAGACCCGCTAGCAGCCGGCCGTCCGGAGGCGCGGAGGAGAGAATCGTATGGCCAAAACGTGCATGAAATACCGCGAAATGCGGCGCCAGTTTCCCACGCAGGTGCGCAACCGCTGCCACATTTGCGGCCGCCCGCGCGGGTATATGCGCCGCTTCGATCTGTGCCGCATCTGCTTCCGCAAGATGGCGAATGAAGGCAAGATCCCGGGTCTGACGAAGTCGTCCTGGTAATCCGCTGAACCGACGCACCGGCGCGGCGCCCCGTTCGCGGGGAGTCTGAGGGAAGCCGCGCTTTCCGGGTGATCCGTCACAGTTGTCGAGGAGAATGGTATGGTCAATGATCCAATCGCGGACATGTTGACACGCATCCGCAATGCGGTGATGGCGCGCCACACGCAAGTCTTGATGCCATCGTCGAAAATGAAGGTGTCGATCGCGAAGATCCTGCGCGAAGAAGGCTTCATTCAGGACTTCGACGTCAATTCCGAGAAGCCGCAGCCGACTCTGCGCGTGCGCCTCAAGTACAGCGACCAGCGCAAGCCGGTGCTCACTGGGCTTGAGCGTGTCAGCCGGCCTGGCCGGCGTGTGTACAGCGCAGGTGAGAACCTGCAGTGGGTCCAGAGTGGCATGGGCATCGCCATTGTCACGACGTCCAAGGGCATCATGACCGACCGCAAGGCGCGCCGCATGCACATCGGCGGCGAAGTGCTCTGCTACGTCTGGTAAAGGGGTAGACCGATGTCACGCATAGGCAGACTGCCTGTCGTTATTCCGGCGGGCGTTCAAGTCAACTTGAAAGACCACCTGGTCGAGGTCAAAGGCAAGCTCGGCGCCATGAGCCAGGTGGTGCATCCCTTGATCGCGGTGAAAAAAGAAGGCAACCAGGTGTTGGTCGAGCGGCCGGATGACGCGCAGGCGACGCGCGCCCTGCACGGCCTGACGCGCGCCCTGATCGCCAATATGGTGGCGGGCGTGAGCGACGGCTTCAAGCGCGAACTGCAGATCGACGGCGTCGGCTTCCGCGGCGAAGTGCAGAGCGGCGCGCTCGTGCTGTCGGTCGGCTTCACGCATCCGGTGCGCATCGACGCGCCGCAGGGCGTCAAGTTTGAAGTGGACAAGACCGGCCGGCAGGTCACGATCAGCGGCATGGACAAGACCCTCGTCGGCGAGATGGCCGCGCGGATTCGGCGCGTGCGCAAGCCGGAGCCGTACAAGGGCAAGGGCATCCGCTACGCGAACGAAGTGGTGCGCCGCAAGGCCGGCAAAGCCGGCAAGGCTGCGGGCGCCAAGTAAGCTAAGGTGAGGACACGATGACGAAGAAGACCAATCCGAGCGCGCAGGCGCGCGAACGCCGGCGCAAGCACGTGCGCAAGACCGTGCACGGCGAGCCGGAGCGCCCGCGCCTGAACATCTTCCGCAGCGAAAAGCACATTTACGCGCAGGTTATCGACGACCGCAAAGGCCACACCCTGGCCTCCGCGTCCGATGCCGAGCCCGAACTGAAGACACGCCTCGCGAGCATCAAGCCGCTGGAGCGCGCCAAGGTGATCGGCGAGACGGTCGCGCAGCGCGCGCTTGGCAAGGGCGTGAAGAAAGTTGTCTTTGACCGCGCCGGCTATAAATATCACGGCCGCGTCAAGGCCCTGGCCGACGGCGCCCGCGCGGGCGGGCTGGAGTTCTAGGAGATCCGATGGCGAATACACCCGAGCAGCAGCAGTCAAATCCCACGCCCAGCGAAGCGACCAACGGCGGCCAGAGCACTCCGGCTGAGCAGAGCGCGCCAACCGGCCAGAGCGCGCCGGCCGGCCAAACCGCGCCCACTACCCCCCCTGCGCCAGCCGGCGAGCAACGCCCGAGCGGCCAGGGCGGCGGCTATCGCCCTGGTGGTACCGGCGGCGGATACCGCGGCGGCTCCGGCGGCGGCGGTGGCTATCGCCCCGGCGGGACGGGCGGCGGTGGTGGTGGCGGTGGGTATCGCCCCGGTGGCACGGGTGGCGGCGGATACCGCGGCGGCTCCGGTGGCGGCGGTGGCGGCGGCTATCGTCCCGGTGGCACGAGCGGCGGTGGTGGTGGCTATCGCGGCGGCTCCGGCGGCGGCGCACCGCGTACCGGCACGGGCGGTGGCGGTGGCGGCGGATACCGTGGCGGCCCCGGCGGTGGCGGTGGTCGCGGCGGCCCCGGCGGTTTCCGCAGTGGCCCCGGCGGTAGTCGGGGTGGTCGCGGCGGTCGCGGCGGCGGTCCGGAGCGTGTGGAAGGCGCGCCGCGCTCGGATTCGCGCGACCAGCCGCAGATCGCTGAGGACAAGCTCGAAGAGCGCGTGGTGGACATCGCCCGCGTGTCGAAGGTGGTTAAGGGCGGCCGGCACTTCGGTTTCCGAGCGCTCGTCGTGGTGGGCGATGGCTCCGGCGCGGTGGGCATGGGTATTGGCCGCGCGCGCGAAGTGACCGACGCGATTCGCAAGGGCGTCGATCAGGCGCGCAAGCACATGATCACGGTGCCGGTCACGCAGGGTACGATCCCGCACCAGGTGATCGTCAAGTATGGCGCGGCAGAAGTGCTGCTGAAGCCGGCCTCACCGGGCACCGGCGTTATCGCGGGTGGCGGCGTGCGCGCCGTGCTGGAATCGGCCGGCGTGCGCGACGTGCTGACCAAGTCGCTCGGCAGCAACAACGTGATCAACGTGGTCGCCGCGACGCTGAAGGGGCTGGAAGGCATGAAGCGACCCGAAGTCGAGGCGGCGCGCCGCGGCAAGTCGACGGCGGATGTCTCGCCGTTCTGGAGGAAGAGCACCAATGGCTGATCCGAAGGTTAAGATTACCTATACCAAGAGCGGGATTGGCTACAGCCAGCGGCAAAAGAACACGCTGCGCGCGCTGGGTCTGCGCAAGCTGGGCGACTGCGTTGAGCGTCCGCTGAATGGGCCGATCAAGGGCATGCTGGTTGCGGTTGAGCATCTGGTGACCGTTGAGGATGTGAAGGCATGAAAGCACACGATTTGAAGTCGCCGCAGGGCGCATCGCACCGCCGGCGCCGCGTCGGGCTGGGGCATTCGGCCGGGCAGGGCAAAACGGCCGGCCGCGGCATCAAAGGCCAGGGCTCGCGCAGCGGCGGCACCAAGGCGCCGTACCATGAAGGCGGCTCGCTGCCGTTCGTGCGCCGCCTGCCGTTCATGCGCGGCGAAGGCTTTACCAACATGAATCGCGTTGAGTACGCTCCGGTCAATGTGCAGGAACTGGCGCATGCGTTCGCGGACGGCGATACCGTCAACCCGGAATCGCTCGTGGCGGCGGGTCTGCTGAAGTCGGTGCGGTCGCGCGTCAAGGTGCTGGGCGATGGCGCGCTGGCCAAAAAGTTGACCGTGCAGGCGCACGCTTTCTCGGCATCGGCGAAAGACAAGATCGAGAAAGCCGGCGGAGCAGCCGAAGTCCTGGCGGCCTAACCAGCCGGGACACCCGGGCGCCTGTCGCAAGGCGGCGCCCCGTGGAGTGATCCGTTTATGCAATCGCTCAAGCGACCGAGTTTCCTCTCGTCCGTGCTCAATGCCTTCCGCATGCCGGATTTGAGCCGCAAGCTGTGGTTCACCCTGTTGATTCTGGTGATCTACCGCCTGGCCGCGCATATCCCGATGCCGGGCGTGGATCGCACAGCGCTGGATGAGTTCTTCAAGCAGCAGCCGCTGCTGGGCATGCTGGACCTGCTGTCGGGCGGCGCCATGTCGAACTTCTCGATCATGGCGATGGGCGTCTACCCGTATGTGACCGCCTCGATCGTGATGCAGCTCATGATCCCGATCTTCCCGAAATTGCAGGAGCTGCAGAAAGAGGGCGGCGAAGCCGGCCGGCAGCGCTTGAACCTGTATACGCACATCATGACGGTGCCGATCGCAGCGCTGAACGCTATCGGCCAGGCGCTGCTGCTGGCACGCGGCGCGAGCGGCAAGGCGGTGCTGACGAACTTCGGTTTTGACCGGCCGGAGCTCTGGCTGCCGACGCTGGCGACGATTCTGACGTTGACCTGCGGCACAATGTTCGCGCTCTGGCTGGGCGAGTTGATCACGCGCGACGGCGTGGGACAGGGCATTTCGATCATCATATTCGGCGGCATTGTGGCGCAGGCGCCGCAGCGCCTCGGCCAGTTGGCCGCCACGAATGTGCTCGGGTTGGTTGGCTACATCGTGATCGCGGTGGTCACCGTCGTGGCGATTGTGGTCGTATATGAGGGCCAGCGTCGCATTCCGGTGCAGTATGGCAAGCGCGTGCGCGGCACGCGCGTGTTCGGCGGACAGTCGTCGCATATCCCGATGCGCATCAACCAGGCGGGCATGATTCCGCTGATCTTTGCGCAGTCGATTCTGATTCTGCCCGGCGTGATCGCGTCGTATTTCACGGTCAGCACCAACGATTCGCTGCGCGCGTTTGCCATCGGCTTTGCGGGGCTGTTCGACAGCCGCACCAGCACGTTCTACTGGCTGATGTATTTCGTCATGGTGGTCGGTTTCACATTCATGTACACCGACATCACGTTCCAGCAGCAGAACCTGCCGGAGACGCTGCAGAAGAACGGCGGCTTTATCCCCGGCATCCGGCCGGGCAAGAATACCGAGAAATACCTGATGGCAGTCCTACGCCGCATCACGCTGGTTGGCGCCGTATTTCTGGGCCTGGTCGCGCTGCTGCCGTTCATCCTGCGCGACGTGACCGAGTCGTCGGTCATGGTTATCACCAGTACGGGCCTGTTGATCGTGGTCGGCGTGGTGCTGGATACGATGAAGCAACTGGAAGCGCAGTTGCTCATGCGCCAGTACGAAGGGTTCATCCGCTAACGGGCAGCCTTGATGCGGTCTGAGGGAAGCCATCCGATGAACATCATCCTGATGGGGGCGCCGGGCGCGGGCAAAGGCACGCAGGCCGACCTGATGAAGCAGCGGCTGCGCGTCCCACACGTATCCAGCGGCGACCTCTTCCGCGAGAACATCCGCAACAGCACGGTGTTGGGCAAGCAGGTGAAGGCGATCCTGGATCGGGGCGATCTGGTGCCCGATAGCGTGACGATTGCCATGATCGGCCAGCGCATCGCGCAGCCGGACTGCAGCCGGGGGCTGATCCTGGACGGCTTTCCGCGCACGATCCCGCAGGCCGAGGCGCTCGATGCGCTGTTCGTCGGACAGGGCGGACGGGTGGACCATGTGGTGTATGTGAAGGTGGCGAGCGAAAAACTCGTCGAGCGGCTGGCCGGGCGTTGGTTCTGCAAGGTCTGCCAGACGCCGTATCACATCATCCACAATCCGCCGCGCATCGCCGGCCAGTGCGATCGCGAAGGCGGCGAACTGATCCAGCGGCCCGACGACCGTCCCGAAACGGTGTCGAACCGGTTGAAAGTATACTTCGACCAGACGGCGCCGCTGATCGCGTATTACGCCAAGCAGGGCGTGCTGGCGGAAGTCAACGGCGACCAGGACATCGAGCGCGTGTACGCGGAGATCGCCGCGGCGCTGGGCGTGCAATGATCTATTTGAAGCGCCCCGAGGAAATCGCCAGCATGCGCGCAGCCGGGCGCATCGTCGCAGAGATTCTCGCGGAGCTGGGCAAGCGCATCGAGCCCGGCATGCGCACGCTGGACATTGAGCTGGTCGCGACCGGCATCCTGAAGGCACGCGGCGCGCAGTCGCCGTTCATGCACTACCCGCATCACGGCAACGGGCCGGCGTTCCCGGCCAATGTGTGCGTCTCGGTCAACGAAGAACTGGTGCACGGCATACCGGGCAGGCGGGTGCTGAAAGAAGGCGACGTGGTCAGCGTCGATTGCGGCGCGGTGGTCGATGGCTGGGTCGGCGATGGCGCCTGGACGTTTCCGGTTGGCAAGGTGTCGCCGGTGGCGCGGAAGCTGCTGGACGTGACGCGCGATGCGCTGCTGCTCGGCATCCAGGCGGCGCGCGGCGGCGGTCGGATAGGGGACATCGGGCATGCCGTCGAGACGCACGTGCGCAGCAACGGCTTCGCGGTCATCCGCGATTACGTCGGACATGGCGTTGGCCGTTCGATGCACGAGGAGCCGCAGGTGCCGAATTATGGCACGCCGGGGCGCGGCGCCAGGCTGCAGCCCGGCATGACGTTCGCGCTGGAGCCGATGGTTTCCGTCGGGTCGCCCAAGACACGCGAATTGCGCGACGGCTGGACGGTTGTGATTGCGGACAAGAGCCTCTCGGCGCAGTTTGAGCATACGATCGCCATCGGCGACGGCGAGGCGCAGGTCCTGACCCAGTTGTGAGTGTTTCGCGATCAGCCTGAATATGAATTAGGCAAATCGCGGGGAGCGAGTATAATATGAAGGTTCGCGCGTCTGTAAAGAAGATGTGTGACAAGTGCAAAATTGTCAAGCGGCACGGCGTGGTGCGCGTGATTTGCACCAACCCCAAGCACAAGCAGCGCCAAGGCTAATTCGGAGGCATTATGGCCCGTATTGCAGGTGTGGACCTGCCGCGTGAAAAGCGCGTCGAGATCGGTTTGACGTATATTTACGGCATTGGCCCCTCGGCGAGCAAGCGGATCCTGAATCAACTGAATATCAGCCCGGACACCCGTGTGCGCAGCCTGTCCGAAGACGAGATCACGCGCCTGCGTTCGGTCATCGACAAAGAATTCAAAGTCGAAGGCGATCTGCGCCGCGAGATCAGCATGAATATCAAGCGGCTGCAGGAAGTCGGTTCGTACCGCGGCATCCGGCACCGCCGCAGCCTGCCGGTGCGCGGCCAGCGCTCGCGCACGAACGCGCGCACGCGCAAGGGCCCGAAGAAGACGGTGGCCGGCAAGAAGAAGACCAAGGCGAAGAAGTAATACCGCGCGCGCCGTGCGCGCCGGACGTTGACACGGAGGAGATGCATGGCAAGACGACCGGAGGGCGCCCGCACGGGCGGCCGGGCCGCGAAGAAATCGCCGCCGCAAGGGCAGGCGCACATCCAGGCGACCTTCAACAACACCATTGTGACGTTGACGGACACGCAGGGCAATGTCGTGGCGTGGGGGAGTGCAGGCTCGGCGGGCTTCAAAGGCTCGCGCAAAAGCACGCCGTATGCGGCGCAGTTGGCGGCCGGCACGGTGGCAAAGACCTGCCTCGATGCCGGCATGCGCGAAGTCGATGTATACATCAAAGGCCCCGGCCCCGGCCGCGAATCGGCCTTGCGCGCTCTGCAGGCGTCGGGCCTGCGCGTGCGCTCGATTACGGACATCACTCCGATCCCGCACAACGGCTGCCGCCCGCGCAAGAAGCGCCGCGTCTGATCCCGTGCGGTGGAGCATGGCGGCGCCCTGCGGGGTGCCACCGCTTGATTCTGACTGACCCGCGACTATCGTAGGAGATTCGATGGCAAGGTATACCGATCCTGTTTGCAGGCTGTGCCGCCGCGAGGGCATGAAGCTGTTTCTGAAAGGCGAGCGATGCTTCTCGCCCAAATGCGCCATTGAGCGGCGCGCGTACCCGCCCGGCCAGCATGGCGGCAAGCGCACGGGGCGCCGCAAGGCGTCGGACTACTCCGTGCAGTTGCGCGAGAAGCAGCGCGCCCGCCGCATCT
The DNA here is from genome assembly GCA_016235055.1 of Chloroflexota bacterium. Lineage (NCBI taxonomy): Bacteria > Bacillati > Chloroflexota > Chloroflexota bacterium. Next base: position 14,421 of record JACRMK010000049.1, read on the forward strand.
ATGGCGTGCTCGAAGGCCAGTTCCGCCGCTACTTCGCGGAAGCCGAGCGCCACCAGGGCATGACCGGCGTCAACCTGCTGCAAATGCTTGAGTTGCGCCTCGACAATGTCGTCTATCGCGTCGGCTACGCCGATTCGCGCGCCCAGGGCCGCCAGCTGGTGACGCACGGCCACGTGCTCGTCAACGGCCGCCCGCTCGACATCGCCTCCGCCGTCCTGAAGTCCGGCGACGTGGTATCGATTGCCGAGGGCAGCAAGGCCAAGAAATATTTCACGGACCTGTCCAGCGTTCTGCGCGAACGCCGCGCGCCCGACTGGCTTCAGCGCAACGATGCGAGCCTGTCGGCCAAGGTGCTCGGCGTTCCGTCGCGCGACCAGATCGACGTGTCGCTCAATGAGCAGTTGATCGTCGAGTACTACTCTCGATAGCGTCGATCGTGTAGCGGGATGCAGGCGCCCGCGCAGGCCCCGCGCCCCATGCCGGTTGATCCGGCAACTGGGCGGCCCGGTTGGCCTGCGCTTTGTGCCTGTGCCCCTCCGGGGAGAGGTGCGGCTTGGTCAATCAAATACTACCGAAAATCGAAATCCTGTCGCTGACCCAGAACTACGGGCTGTTTGCAATCAGCCCGATGGACAAAGGCTTCGGCACGACGATAGGCAACGCCTTGCGGCGCGTCCTGCTGTCGGCGCTGCCTGGCGCGGCGGTCACGTCGGTCAAGGTCGAAGGCGTTCATCACGAGTTTTCGCCGATCGACGGCGTCAAGGAAGACTCGATCGAGCTGATCCTGAACCTGAAGCAGTTGCGCCTGCGCATGGACGGCGACGAACCGGTGCGCATGCTGATTGAGCGCACAGGCGAGGGGCCGGTGACCGCCGGCGACATTGAAACGCCGGCGGGCGTCGAGATTGTGAATCCCGAACTGCGCCTGCTGACGCTGGACGCGGCCGATTCGCGCGTGTCGGTTGAAATCGTCGTCTCCAAGGGCAAGGGCTTCTCGCCCTCCGAGGATCGCGGCAAGTTGCCGATCGGCGAGATTCCGGTCGATGCGATTTTCAGCCCCGTCCGCAAGGTGAATTTCGCCGTCAAGCCGGAGCGCATCGGCCAGGTGGCCAACCTGGATCGCGTCGAGCTCGAAATCTGGACCGACGGTACCATGCGCCCGCTGGACGCCGTCAAAGAATCGGCGTTCCTGCTGGCCAGGCATTTCGGCATCATTGCGGGCGTCAAGGAAGAAGACCTGATCCCGATCGAGGAGCCGGCGGCGGCCGCCGAGGATACCAGCGGCCGCGAACTGCCGATCGAAGACCTGCAGCTATCCGTGCGCGCCTACAACTGCTTGAAGCGCGCCGGGATCACGAAGATCGGCGAAGTGCTCGACCGCCTGTCCAAGGGCGAAGAAGAGATTATGTCGATCCGCAACTTCGGTCGCAAGTCGCTGGTCGAGTTGCAGGACAAACTGCGCGAGCGCGGCCTCATCGGCGACAATATGGTGAACCCGGAGGCCGTCGCCGAAGAGAGCGACGAAGAAGAAGATCTGGAAGCGGAAACGGAGGAGTAGAGCGTGAGGCACCAAGTCGCCGGAAAGAGGCTGTCGCGCAGCACGGGCGCGCGCAAAGCGCTGTTCAAGAATCTGCTGACCGACCTGTTCCGCAACGAGCGGATTGAGACGACCGAGGTCAAGGCCAAGGTACTCCGCAGCCAGGCGGAGAAGATGATCACGATGGCACGCCGCGGCGATCTGGCATCGCGCCGCCGCATCATCTCGCAACTGAACTCGACCGAAGTCGCCAAGAAGCTGTTCGAGGAAATCGCCAAGGAGTACCAGGGGCGCAAGGGCGGTTACACGCGCATCTACAAGCTCGGCCCGCGCAAGGGCGATGCCGCGCCGATGGCGCTGCTGGAGCTGGTGCAGGTCGCGGAGACGGCGGAGAAGAAGTAGCGGGTTGCGCAGGCGCCCGTCATGCAGCGTAACTTTGCGGCTATCGTGCAGTACGATGGCACGGATTTTGCAGGTTTCCAACTTCAGACCGACCGCCCGACGATCCAGGGGGCCCTGGAAGAGACGCTCAGCGTCATCTGTCAGTCGCCAATCCGGCTTGCCGGGGCGGGGCGCACCGATGCCGGAGTGCATGCGCGCGCGCAGGTGGTTTCGTTCAGTTGCGCGTGGGCGCGCGAGGTGCGGGAGTTGCAACGCGCCTGGAACGCCCGCCTGCCGGATAGCATCGCCGTGCAGTCGCTGGTGGTGGCGCCGGACGACTTTCATGCGCGGCGCTCGGCACGGGCGCGCACGTACCGCTACGTGATTGACAATCGTGCGGTGCGGGCGCCGCTGGCCAACCGGTACGCGTGGAGCGTGACCCGGCCGCTGGACGAGCGACAGATGCACGCCGCCGTGCAGGGCTACATCGGGCGGCACGACTTTATCGCCTTCGGCAACCCGCCGAAGCGCGAGCGCAGCGCGGTGCGCGACCTGTTGGCCGCGCGCTGCTGGCGCGCAGTCGACCGCGTGACCGTGGAACTGACGGCTAATGCGTTCCTGCACGGTATGGTGCGGCGCATGGCCGGCGCGCTGGCGGCGCTGGGCGGCGGGCAACTGCTGCCGGAGGCGTTTGCGGCACTGCTGCCGGCGCGCGACAAGGCCCGCGTCAAGTGGGTGGCGCCGCCGCACGGCTTGTGTCTGTGGCGCGTGGAATATGAGCGAGACCCGCTTGAGCGATCGGGCGGACCGGATTTCGAGGAGCCGAAGTGAAAACATTCGCATTGAAAGAAGCAGATATCCAGCGGGACTGGTGGGTCGTCGACGCCGAGGGCCAGACGCTCGGCCGGCTGGCGACGCGCATTGCCACGCTCCTGCGCGGCAAGCACAAGCCAACCTTCTCGACGCACCTGGACACCGGGGACTTTGTGATCGTCGTCAACGCCGAAAAGATCAAGGTGACCGGCAAGAAACTGGACGACAAAATGTACTACGCCTACTCCGGCTATGCCGGCGGCCTGCGCACGACCCCGCTGCGCGAGCAGCTGGCCAAGCACCCGGACCGCGTCATCAAGTCGGCGGTCAAGGGCATGCTGCCGGACACGCGCATGACCGAAAAACTGATGGGCAAGCTCAAGGTCTATCGCAAGGCCGAGCACCCGCACGGCGCGCAGAACCCGAAGGTTTACACGATTCAGGAGAAATAAGCGATGGCAGAATTGACCGGCAAGTACTTCGAAGGCGTCGGGCGGCGCAAGACCTCGGTGGCGCGTGTGCGGTTGTATCCGGGCGAAGGCGCGTTTGTCGTGAATGAAAAGCCGTTTGAGCAGTACTTCATGCGCGTAGCCGACCTGTCGACCGTGCAGGCGCCGCTGGCCGCGACCGGCATGCGCGACAAATACCTCGTCTCCGTCATGGTGAAGGGCGGCGGCCAGGCGGGCCAGGCCGGCGCCGTGGCGCACGGCGTGGCGCGCGCGCTGCTGAAGAGCGACGGGGCGTTGCAGCCGGTGTTGCGCAAGGGCGGCTTTCTGACGCGCGATGCGCGCATCAAGGAGCGCAAGAAGCCAGGCCTCAAGCGCGCCCGCAAGGCGCCGCAGTACACCAAGCGTTAAGCTTCGGTTTCCGGCTCGCTACCATGGGCCCGGCAGACAGGATTACCTGTCTGCCGGGCTTTTTCGCGCCGGCGGGTGTTTGGCCGGCCGGCGGACTCGCGATATCATCGGATCAGTGCGGACGGGCGCAGAACAGCCTGCACCCGCCAATTTCCCTCACCCAAGGAGGAGCCGATGTCCCGCCGCGAGCACGTGCTCGACAAGAGCAAGATTCATTACAAGTGGAACAAGGCCAACCCGCCCGCGATTGAAATCGATCCCGGCGATGTCGTGCATTGCGAAACGAACGAGGTCAGCAGCGGCCAGGTCACGCCGGGCTGCGCAGCCGACGTGTTCGGCCGCCTTGACTTCAACAAACTGTATCCGCTGGCCGGGCCGGTTTACGTCAAAGGCGCACAGCCCGGCGATGTGCTGGAAGTCGAGATTCTCAAGCTGCAACCGCTGGCCTGGGGCTGGGCGGGCATCCTGCCGGGACTCGGCCTGCTGTCCGAGGACTTCCCCAACCCGTACATCCGCCACTTCGATCTGACCGACGGCTTCAGCACGGCGCTGCGCGACGACATCCGCATCCCGATCCAGCCGTTCTGCGGCACGATGGGTGTGGCGACCGACGAGGAGGGTGACAAAGACGTGCTGCCGCCGACCAAAGGCGCGGGCAACATCGACACGCGCCACATCGGCGTCGGGGCCAAACTCTACCTGCCGGTATACGTGCCGGGCGCGCTGTTTTCGGCCGGCGACTGCCACGCCGCGCAGGGGGACGGCGAGGTATGCGTGACCGGCATCGAGTGCCCGATGCAGTTCAGCATGCGCTTCAACGTCATTAAAGGCCGCTCGCTGCCGCCCTGGCGCTACGAGTTTGTGACGCCGGCGGGCGCGCTGCAGCCGCTGTCCGATGCGCGCGGCTACCGGGCGCACACGGCGCTGGGTCCCGACCTGATGACGAACGCGAAGAACGCCGTGCGCGGTCTGATCGACTGGCTGGAGCGCGAGAAACACCTGAGCCGCGAGGACGCCTATGTGCTGTGCAGTCTCGCCGCCGATCTCAAGATCAGCCAGATCGTGGATGCGCCGAATTGGGGCGTGTCGGCGTATCTGGCGTTAAGCGTGTTCGCGTAGACGGCGCCGCGGCCTGACTCCGGATGCCTTGATGGCGTCCGCCGTACTGCGGGAGGTCGCACGCATTTTGACACACGTTGCCAGGCGGCCGCCTGGTGACGCACGACCTTTCGCGTTTTCCCGCTTTGCCCCTATAGTTGAAACTTGCATGATGGCGATGTCCTGGATGCCTGACTGGCAGCCATTTTGAGAGCGAAGGGGATCAAGGAGTCATTATGACCACACATACGCACGCAAAACCGGCCGGCACACCCACCTGGATCGACTTGCTGTCGCCCGATACCGACGTGGCGCGCAAGTTCTACGCTGCGCTGTTTGGCTGGGAATTCGACGCCAGCAGTGGGGAATACGGCGGGTACGTGAACGCACGGCTGGCTAAGCGTGCGGTCGCCGGCCTTATCGGCAATGAGCCGGGCGCCGCACCGGCGCCCGCCGCGTGGAACCTCTATTTCGCCAGCGACAATGCACAGACCGATGCGGCCCGCGCGGTCGAGCTCGGGGCGCAGGTCGTGGTCCCGGCCATGGCCGTGGGGCCGCTGGGCAGCATGGCGACGCTGGTAGACCCGACCGGCGCCGGTTTCGGTTTCTGGCAGGCCGGGCTGCACGTAGGCTCGCAGGTCACCGATGAACCGGGCGCGACCGCCTGGTGCGAACTCTATGCGTCCGATGCGAAGCAGGCGCGTGATTTCTACGCTGCGCTGCTTCACGCCACCGTCGATCCGATGCCTGGCGGCATGGAGTACTATGTGCTGAAGCACGGCGACATGAGCCTCTGCGGTATCATGCAGATCGATCCGTCGTGGGGCAATTTCAAGTCGCAGTGGATCACCTATTTCACGGTGGCCAACACGGACGAAGCCGTGGCCATCGCGACCCGCCAGGGTGGCAAGGCGATGGGCACGACCGACGATTCGCCGTTTGGCCGCCTGGCCGCCCTGGCCGATCCGGGCGGCGCGGCGTTCAAAGTCATTCAACCGCCCGCACACTAATCCGCGTCACGTGACGCGATCGACAGGCCATGTGCACAAGCCCGCCGGGACGTTTCCGGCGGGTTTGCTTGCTGAAGAAACTAGCCGTCATGCCGGCTAACATCATGCTGGCATGACGTACGTGTGATACTGTTTCGACCTGACAATGTCCTCAGGCCTATTGCGTAAGTGCTTCGATCGCTCCCTCATCCCCTGGCCCCTGCTCCCCCGCGCGGGGGAGCAGGGGAAAAAAGTATGGGGGATTGGCGCGCCGGCTTTGCCGCCGCGCCAATCCCCCTTAACTTGCACCCCCTCCCAGCGAAGCTGGGAGGAGGCCCGGGGGGAGGGCTGAGATTATTGCCGTGTCGCAGATTCTTGCAGTAATCACTTGGGGACGCATTCAAATCGAAACAGTATGCGGTTAGGACGCTTGCAATATGCCCCTGGCTCCGATTGGCGCTCGGTTGCATTTCAGATTGGGGGCGAAGTGACGCCTGAGGCAGAACAAGCTGTCACTCCCGCGAAAGCGGGAGTCCAGAAGCAACGCCGCTGGATGCCCGCGAAAGCGGGCATGACGACGTGGCATACGGCGACCTTCGCTAACTTCTCCCCAGAAGTGAAATACACCCTCGGCGCACAGCAATTCTCATTTTGGAGTCGGCCGCCAGTATGCCCCCTCATCCCCTGGCCCCTGCTCCCCCGCGCGCGGGGGAGCAGGGGAAAAGCTAACGGGGAGGTGCGCGGCGGCGCAGCCGCCGCGCACCTCCCCTTAGAATCTCTCCCCCTCCCAACGAAGTTGGGAGGGGGCCGGGGGGAGGGAAGCAGTCATTACTCGTCGAATTGGCTTGCGTGATAAGCACCTGAACACCAGCGCATGACAAGCCGGCATTGGACAGTACGCGTCCAAAGCCAAATTGAGAATTGCTGCTCGGCGCACAAAACCTTTGTGGAAGGGCCAGCCTTCATGCTATAATCGAAAAGCCGCAGTAGCTGCATATCAATGTTTCAGGAGTGCATCGCATGGCTGATAGCAAGGTTGAGCGGGTACGCAATGTCGCGCTGGTGGGACATTCCAGCGCCGGCAAGACGTCGCTGGCCGAGGTGATGCTGTTCGACGCCAAAGTGACCACGCGCATTGGGCGCATCGAAGATGGCAACACCGCGTCGGATTTCGACGCCGAAGAGATTCGCCGCCGCATATCGATCAACACGAGCGTCCTGCCGTTGACCTGGCGCGACGTGCAGATCAACGTGTTGGACACGCCGGGCTACGTCGACTTCGCCGGCGAAGTCAAGGGCGCGCTGCGCGTCGCCGATGCCGCCGTGTTCGTCGTGGACGCGGTCGCCGGGCCGGAAGTCGGCACCGAATTGGCCTGGGGCTACGCCGACGAGCTTGCGCTGCCGCGCATCCTGTTTGTCAACAAGATGGACCGCGAGAACTCCTCGCTCCAGCGTACCGTGGATCAGATGCGCGCCACGTTCGAGGGCGGCCGTCTGGTTCCGCTGCAGTTGCCGATCGGCTCGGAGACCAATTTCAAAGGGGTGGTGGATATCGCCCGCATGAAGGCGATCATCACGAAGGAAGGCCGCGATGGCGACATCCCGGCCGAATACGAGGCTGAAGCTGCCGCGTACCGCCAGCAACTGGTCGAGGCCGCGGCCGAAGCCGAGGACTCGCTGATCGAGAAGTACCTGGCCGGCGAAGTGCTCACGCAGGACGAGGTCATCCGCGGTCTGCATGCCGGCATCCGCAGCGGAAAGATCATCCCGGTGCTGTGCGGCTCGGCGGCCGCCAATCTGGGCGTGCAGTCGCTGATGCATACGGTGGTGGACCTGCTGCCGTCGCCGTCCGAGACCGTGGCCGAGGCGACCAATGCGGCCAGCCACGCGGTTGAGAAGCTGACTGCCAACCCGGCGGGCCCGCTGGCCGCCTTCGCCTTCAAGACGCTGGCCGACCCGTTTGTCGGCAAGCTGACGTACTACCGCGTCTACTCCGGAACGCTTTCGTCGGATTCGCGCGTGATCAACGGCCGGTCCGGCCACGAAGAGCGCATCGGGCAGTTGTACCAGGTGCGCGGCAAGGAACAGCTTCCGGTTCAGTCGGTGGCGGCGGGCGACATTGGCGCGGTGGCCAAGCTCGGCGAAGTGCACACCGGCGATACGCTCTGCGACAAGGGGCATGCGCTGACCTTGCCGGGCATCGCCTTCCCGAACCCGGTCTACGGCGTGGCGCTGTCGGCCGTCAAGCAGGCCGACGTGGACAAGATGGGCACCACGCTCCAGCGCCTGGTCGAAGAGGATCCGACGCTGAACGTGCGGCGCGACCCGGAGACCGGCGAGACGATTTTGTGGGGCATGGGCGACTCGCACATCGACGTGGCGCTCAAGCGCGCGCACGCGAAGTTCAGCACCGACCTGACGGCGGCGCCGCCGCGCATCCCGTACCGCGAAACGATCCGGCGCAAGACGCAGATCCAGGGCCGGCACAAGAAGCAGTCCGGCGGGCGCGGCCAGTTCGGCGACATCTGGGTGCGCTTCGAGCCGCTCCCGCGCGGCACGGGCTTCGAGTTCGTCGACGAAGTCTTCGGCGGCTCGGTGCCGCGCAACTTCATCCCGGCGGTCGAGAAGGGCTTCAATGAGATCGTCGGCAAGGGCGTGCTGGCGGGCTACCCGACCGTCGACTTCCGCGCCGTGCTGTACGACGGCTCGTACCACTCGGTCGACTCGTCCGAAATGGCGTTCAAGCTGGCGGCGCACCTGGCGTTCAAGAACGGCCTCCCGCAGGCGGCGCCCGTGCTGCTCGAGCCGTACTACAAGATCAGCGTCGTGGTGCCGGAGCAGTATACCGGCGACGTGATGGGCGACCTGACCAGCAAGCGCTGCAAGGTCGAAGGCATCGACCAGAACAAGGGCAAAGCAGTCATCACGGCGATCGGCCCGCTGTCCGAGCTACAGCGCTACGCGACCGATCTGCGCTCGATGACGCAGGGGCGCGGCTACTACACCATGGCGTACTCGCACTACGAAGACGTGCCCAGTCATGTGACCGAGTTGATCGTGGCCAAGCATAAGGCGGCGATGACCGGTCAAGAAGAAGAGGAATAGTTTTTGTCGTCCCGCGCATTGTGCGCTGGTAACTGACAGGGGTTTTGCGCGCGCGAAACCCCTGTCTTGCTTTTGGATGGGGGGCGCGCTGTGTCGGTGCGCGTGGCGTCGGTGATCGGCCGCCAGTTCTCGGTGCGCGTGCTGGAGCGGCTGCTGGAGACGACGGGGACGTAGAGAGCGACATTGGCGGGGGCACAGCGCGAACAATTATCCAGGAGCATGTTGCGATGAAGCGCATCCCAAACCCGTCTTGACGTGCCGACAAGCGCGGCTATACTCCGGTACACTGCAGTTGTTGCCGATCGGGGCTATGCGGAAGCCGTTGCGCTGGTCTGCTGTGCAGGGGCAACGCGGGACGCGTTCCACATAGTCAAACTTCGGCGCACGAGGTCGACCAGGGCAGCCAGTGATCTCGTCGCCATAGATAGGGGTTGGAGGCTGCCATGAACGCTGTCCCAGAGACGAAGTACGCGAAGAGCGGGGACTTCCACATTGCGTACCAAACCATCGGCACGGGCCCGATGGACCTCGTGTTCATGCACGGATGGATATCGCACATCGAGCACATGTGGGAAGAGCCCCGGATGGCGCGATTCCTGAACCGGCTCGCGTCCTTTGCTCGCCTCATTGTGCTGGACAAGCGCGGGACGGGGATGTCGGACCCGGTGCCGTTGGACCGCTTGCCCACCCTCGAAGAACGGATGGACGACCTGCGCGCCGTCATGGACGTGGTCGGGTCCGAGCGGGCCGCCCTGATGGGAACGTCGGAGGCGGGAGCACTGAGCTTACTGTTCGCGGCGACGTATCCGGCCCGAACAACGGCGCTGGTGCTCCTCAATTCCTATGCGCGGCTGGCCTATGCGCCGGACTACGCTTACGGCATTCCGGTCGAGCAGACCCAGGGCCTTCTGCAGGCCATTGAAGAGGGGTGGGGCAAGGGCGTCGCCTTCGAAGCGTTGATCGCCAGCCAGACCGGGAATGCGCCGATGAAGAGTTGGTGGTCGCGCTACCAACGCCTGGCGGCCAGCCCGGGCGCCGCAGTGACGTTGCTCCGGAGCGCCTTCGCAACCGACGCGCGCGCCGTCCTGCCGGCCATCGCCGTGCCCGTGCTTGTGCTGCACCGGGCCGGCGACCCCTTCACCGGGCTGGAGCACGGTCGTTACCTGGCTGAGCATATTCACGGCGCGCGGTTCGTGGAGCTGTCGGGAGTTGATCACCTGTTCTTTGCAGAGGACGTTGACCACCTGCTCGCCGAAGTCCAGGAGTTCCTGACCGGAATCCGCGAGGCGCACGAACCCGACCGCGTGCTGGTGACCGTCATGTTTGTCGACATCGTCGGTTCTACGGAGCGCGCTGTGCAGTTGGGCGACGGAGCGTGGCGTGACCTGCTGGACCGCTATTACGCGATCGCGCGGCAACAACTCGCGCGCTTCCGGGGGCGCGAGATTGGCACGGCCGGTGACGGGATATTCGCGACCTTCGATGGGCCCGCGCGGGCCATTCGCTGCGGGAGTTCGGTTGCCGACGCGGTCAGAGTGCTGGGGATCGACGTACGGGTCGGCATCCATTCAGGCGAGTGCGAGGTCACCGGCGATAAAATCGGGGGGATCGCCGTCCATACCGGAGCACGCATTGGGGGCTTGGCCGGCCCCGGCGAGACACTGATATCGAGCACCGTGAAGGATCTGGTGGCCGGGTCTGGAATTCGCTTTGAGGATCGGGGCCGCCATGCGTTGAAGGGGGTGCCTGGCGAGTGGATGCTGTATGCCGTGGCGGCCGAGGTCAAGCAGAACCAGCCATGACGCAGCGCACAGTCTTGAGCACCATCGATGCGCCGCCGGGATGATCGACACGGTGGAGATCGCCGACAACCTGCAAGGGTTGTTGCTGGCGCGCATTGACCGCATGCCGGACGACGTCAAGCACATCTTGAGCGTCGCGTCGGTGATCGGGCGCCAGTTCTCGGTGCGCGTGCTGGAGCGGCTGCTGGAGAGCACGGGGACGTAGGGTGGGAGCGTTGGCAACTCGAGTTTGCCTTGACTTTCGGAATGATGGGGATATACTGGGGCGCATGGCGGGGTGTGCCTAACGCCCCTGCAAGTGGCGTGGTACAGAACGCGCTCCACATACCTAATAATTGGGCACGTCCGGTAGAGAACAGGCATGAAATCCAATTTTCCAGCCAATAGCGTAATTAGCGCCTACATCACAACAGAGAACATGCTCGTTGATGTCTTGAGAGTTATCCCGTATTGCGATGTGCACGAAAACGTTTGGTCGCCAGTTCTTGCAACGATTCTCCTAGAAACGTGCAGCCAACTTGATTCTCTGTGGAAATACGAGGCCAAACAATCCCCTTGCGTCACAAAAGACAAGTTGGGAATCAGGGACTATTTTTCCTATTTCGGCGAATATATGGCACCCAGATGGGTGGTTTTCTACAGTGAGGAACCAAGACGACTACACCCCTTTGACGCTTGGAGCAATGTGGTGAGTCACAAACCAAGTGATTATCCGGGGTTAGATTGGTGGGCCGCCTATAACAACGTGAAACACGATAGACTTGAGAACCGGGCCGAAGCGACTCTAAGGCACTCAACGAATGCACTTGCTGGTTTGTTTGTTGCCATACTGAGATGTGAATTGTGCAGAAATGCCGTAGCGCAAGCAGGCTGGCTGCTGGGAGATGGGCATAATCTCCAAGCTTGGCTTGGGGAGGATTCATCCTCGACAAAGCTCCAGCACATTACGGTGGAGTCAAAGCTATTTACCTATCCGGTTGGCTGGAGCAAGGAAAAGATTACTGGCACAACAAAATGGGACGGCACTTGCAGTTTTAGATTCAGAGACTGGTTTGACCATCACACCTCATGACGAGTACACGAGTGTCGCGCAAAGCCGTTATAGACCGTTCTATGCCGCCCAACAACTGCATGCAGCCGACTGGCGCTAAGTGCCGCTGACTAGGGCGAGTCTTGCCCGCGCGGGGTTTGGGGTAGTTCCGGCGAGTCTTCCCCTCGAAGGAGTCTTCGACGCCTGCAACGCGCCTGATGCGCGGGTCGTTAGCCGTAACAAATATGAAGGCCAAAAAGGGAAATCGACGAATGTCATACCAATCAGTTGACCAACTCCAGAAGGTTCTTACCGACAAGGTGTTTCACTACGCCAAAGACTCCAAGAAGGCTGCTGGGCGTGCGCTCGGCACCCTGGTAGAGATCATCACGTTCTACGCCCTAAAATCATGGGGGCTTGAAAGAAACATTGCAATAGAGAGACCGCTACCTGAATTTGGCAACGACAGTATCACCCACAATGTTGAGTATAGCCTTCATCCGTCCACTCCTCTGATGACGACGGAGTTCGGCAGGAATGAGCTCCCCATCACCGCAAAGAAGATTGCCAAGAATCAACAAATTGCCGAACTAGGGATCTCTGCGGACTCGATGAAGTCGCACACACTGTTGAGCAATGGCTTGATTCTACGCAACTCGTGCACGGTCTGTGACCTTGGAGAGACCTTCATAAACGCTTACCTCGACCAACTCGGAAAGGAGAAAGGACAGTATTCTGTTGTGGCCCTTCGACGTCGCCCATTCGCGATTTTCGAGTGTAAGCGAGTCGGGGTAGAAGAAGGAATGCGGAAAGGACCGCAGACGATCGAAAAGGCGAAGCAAGGAGCCTATGTTGCTCGAACAGTGTCAGCGTTGCAGAAGATCAGGTTGACTAATGGCGATATGGGCGGCCTGATTCAGAAACGTGACGGATCGTTCCGACATGGTAACTACTACAAGTTGATGGCTGAAATCATCGCCTCTGGGGATTCAGAACTTCTTTCGCACTTTATTCTGACGGTCGGTGTTGTCAGCAATCACGGCAATTGGTTCACGTCTGAGAAACACAACAAGGAACTGAAGGTTCTCGCTCAATCATACGACTGGCTTCTTTTCCTGACCGATGCAGGGATTGCCCAGTTTATTGATGAGTTGCTGTTCCATCCGACAAAGGAACTGGCGGCAGCCAAAGAAGCATTTCTGGCGAGTTACACAGGCAAGAAGGGAGTCAATCAGTTTACAAAAGTTCAGATTGCCCTTGCGGCTGACGCCTCTCTCCAATCCTATTTCCAATCGCACCTTAAGGTGATCGAAGGCTGGTTCAACATTATCGCCCCAGCGGGGAAACGGCTTGCAGTACTCAAGGATGAACTTGACACTTTGAAACGAAAGAACTGGCAGGAGATACACTCATGACGGCTGGAAGGACAGTTAATTCGCAGAGCGTCAACTGGTGTACACCTCCTAAGTATGTTGACGCGGTTAGAAAAGTCTTTGGCGGTAAGATATTTTTGGACCCATGCTCGAATGAGTGGTCCATCGTCCATGCTGAGACAGAATATCGCCTACCAGGGAAAGATGGGCTCAAGGAAACATGGAATTATCGGACAATTTATGTAAATCCACCTTATGGCTCTGACAAAGAGAATAGAACGACAATAAAACACTGGCTTTATAAGTGTGCCCATGCCCACAAGAATTATGGATCGGAAGTTCTTGCCTTAGTGCCTGTAGCAACTAACACCAGTCATTGGAAAGAATATGTGTGGGGCCGGGCAACCGCTGTCTGCTTTCTGTACGATACGAGACTGCGTTTTCTTGTTGAGGGTAAAGACGAGGGTAAGGGTGCGCCAATGTCCTGTGCAATGATCTATTGGAACAAGGACATTGATACATTCCGCGAGGTGTTCATCGAATATGGGGCAGTTGTTGATCTGAGGTCGTTGCAGGGTAAAGTTATAGGCGACAAAAGAAAGCTGCGTCAACCCAAATTATTCGATGAAGTGCAAGGCTAACAACCGCTTGTAGCCGAATCGAGTGTCGTCTGGCCGGGCCGCTCAGATCGAGGTCGTTAGCCGGCTGCTCCAATTCGCGACAACTCTCAAAACCGTAATCGTTTCGACTTAACAGGAGACTTACAATGGCCGAGCAATCAATCATCTGCCCTCACTGCAATAAGAAGATATTGCTGTCCAAAGCCCTGACCGGCCAAATTGAAGAGAAACTTCGCAGGAGTTATGAAGCCGAAGCAAAGGAGCACGAACGCGAGATAGAAAGCGATTTCAAGCAAAAGTTAGCCGCTGAAAAGCGTAATGCGGAAAAGAGAGCCAAAGAGTCGTTAGCCATTGAACTTGCAGAACTGCGCCAGCAAGTTTCCGAAAAGAATGATGAACTTGACAAGGCGCGGCAACAGGAACTTGACCTTCGGAAGCGTCAACGCGAACTTGAGAAGAAAGAACAAGCGATGGAATTGGAAATCGCTCGCAAGTTAGATGAAGAACGGCGGAAGGTTCAAGAAGAAGTCGCCACAAGGTTGACCGAAGAAAACCGCGTCAAGGATCTTGAGAAAGACAAACAACTTGCCGACATGAGAAAGCAGATTGAAGACCTAAGGCGGAAAGCCGAGCAGGGTTCGCAACAAACGCAAGGGGAAGCGGTTGAAATCGAACTTGAAGAATTGCTTCGTATGAATTTCCCCTACGACCAAATCGAGCCGGTGGCTAAAGGTGTCAAGGGGGCAGACGTTGTACAGCGTGTACATACTCCGTCAGGGCAATACTGCGGCACTATCGTATGGGAGTCCAAGAACACAAAGGCTTGGAGCGATGGGTGGATTCCCAAATTGAAAGACGACCAACGTGCCTTGAGAGCCGAGATCGCTGTGTTGGCGTCTGTGGCTTTGCCAAAGGAGGTAACGCATTTTGCCAATGTTGACGGCGTCTGGGTAACCGATTTCCCAACTCGTGTTGGAGTTGCCAGTGCTTTGCGAACAAATCTGACTCAAGTTGCAATGGCGAGACTCGCAGCAGAAGGCAAGAGCGGCAAAATGGAAATGCTATACGGCTACCTCTCTGGCACAGAGTTCAAGCAAAGAGTCGAAGCCATAGTAGAGTCTTTTGTCACGATGAAAGAAGACCTTGAACGCGAAAGACGCGCGATGGAAACATCGTGGTCAAAGCGGGAAAAGCAAATTGAGCGCGTTACTCGCAATGTCGCTGGAATGTACGGCGATATGCAAGGAATCATCGGAGCAACTCTGCCCAAGATTGAATATCTTGAGCTGCCTTCTCCATCCGATGGTTCGCAGACGGCATCATAGCAAAGGAACCCTTATTTCGGGCGCCACCGTCAAAAGCAGGACAGTTCAACAAGCCCGAAGCGCGTGCAGGGGAGCGTTGCTGTCGCGCCGCTCCAGCGAAGGTTCGTATAATTCCGGCGAGTCTTGCTCGAACAAGGGTCTTCGATACCCGCAATGCGGCTGATGACCACCGTTGCCCAGTGGAAGCAGCCGTGGGTAAAAGAGCGACGTCGATGGCGCGATAGGCGGCGCTTCAGCGCGCGGCTGACGCTGGACGCACGTTCGGAGGCGCGGCGTGAAAAGCAGAGGCCAAGCCAGCTTCGTCAGTCTTCCCAGTTTCGCTGCGCGATTGTACAACAGCCTGACGCAGACGACAGCGATTGAACGCCAGCACCGGGAAATTGCGCGCGACCTGGTATCCAGAATTGAGTGCGGCAGGTTGCTGGATATTGGCCCTGGACCCGGGAAGCTCCTATTCGAAGTCCATCAGCTAAACCCAAGAATTGAGCTTTTTGGGCTTGATATTTCCGAAGCCATGGTTCAACTCGCCAGGAAGAACCTGACGGGCATCGACGTCAACATTCAGTGCGGCGATGTCCGGCATACCAACTATGCGGATGACTTCTTTGATGTTGTTACCTGTACTGGCAGTTTCTACTTATGGGATAATCCAGAAGAATGCCTCGCGGAACTGTTCCGCATTACGAAGAAGGGCGGGTCAGCATTTCTCTTTGAGACGTATCAAGATTTCGACGACAATCAAGTGCGGAATGCTTTGAAGGCCAATCTTGAAAGGGAGGGCTTGGTTCGAAGGCTGGTAACGCCCTTTTTCTTGATGAGGCAACTACGGCTGACGTATCGAACGGGCGAAATTGCCGACATCATCAAGCGAACGCGCTTTGCTGAAAGTTATACGCTGGAGCAGATACGCCTGGGCGGGCTGCCGGCCTGGCTGCGGATCCAACTGACAAAGTGCGGCTAACCACGTACTGCATCCGATTCGAGCTTCGCCCTCCGCTTTGCAACGCGACTGTCGCCGGCCTCTGCCCGCCGTTGCCCGGCGGCGGGGGCCGAGGAGAGTCGTTGGTGACACATTGAGCAGGCCCGCGCGCATTTGTTTCGACAATCAGTAGTAGAATTGAGTTGAGTTAGGAGAGCCGACAATGGAAATTCACGAACTGGTCATCGAGATGAAACTGCTTGAGCGCCGGTTGACCCTCTATGAAGAGAAATACGGCGTCCTCAGCGAAGATTTTTATGCAGCGCTCACAACCGGTCAGTTGGCCGATTATGACGCCTACGATGAGACGCGCGCCGACTTCAGCCGCTGGAAGGGCATTTTTGAAACGTGGCGGCGGCGAAAGGAAACCTATCGCCAGCAACTTCAAGAACGAAAATTCTCCTCGGTGTTGCGCTTTCAACCGGCCTATTGATGACCGACAATCCGTTGAAGTCATTGAGCGCCTATAGCCGCTTTGTGGCGGAGTTACTCGACCAGCCCCAAGTCAAAAGCTCGACCGTCGCCATTTGGTCTGATAGTCCATATACGGGTATTGCCGAGGGCGAAGTCCTGTTTGCAAAGGGCGTGCGGCTTCGCCTTAGAGAAGAAATGGACTTTGACGCGGGCCTCCTCATTTCCTATGGGTATGAAGTGTATCGAGGCGAGGAGCGGTTATATTGGTACGACGACTTTCCACATCCCAATGATCCGGCTTTAGCTTCGACCATCCCTCACCATAAGCACATACCGCCCGACATCAAGCATCATCGTATCCCCGCGCCAAACATGAGTTTCACTGAGCCCAATCTGCCGGCGCTCATTCAAGAGATCGATGAACTCGAAATACCGTAAGAATTGCTTCATCAGAGGGAGGAACTCATGCGTATATGGATTCCACGCGGAATCGCCGCCGTCTTGCTTGTCGCGCTGCTGGCGCTCACGGCATGCGGCGAATCGGACAGCCCGGCGGGGAGTTATCCGGCGCCGGCCGGCGCGACGTCCGCAGCGCCCCGCGCCGCCAATACGGGGCAGGTCGTCATCAGTGGCGCGCTCAGCAAGAGCTTCACGCCCGTCAGTGTCGAGGCCGGCACGCTCGGCAAGCTGATGGTCATCAACCTGCACGAGAAGAATGCCGACGGCGTCAGCCTGTCGTTCCCGCCCGACACGAAGCCGGGCACCTACGCGATTGAAGATCAATCGGCCAAACCGGTCGTCGACTTCGCCGGCGCATACTCCGTGTTTGGCAGCGCTGCCGCGTTCTACCTGAGCACGAAAGGCAGCTTGACGCTGACGGCCGTCGGCTCGAAATACAGTGGCCAGTTCCAATTTACGGCCAGGCACACCAAAGACGCCTCGAAGACGATCGAGGTGTCCGGCCCGTTTGCGGACGTGCCGGTCAAGTAGCACTGACAGGAGGTGAGCTTAGCGCGGGAGCGGATGTCCGTTCAGACACCCATCGCTTGCATGTGCGGATTCTTGCCGGCCGGCAGAAACGATGATACTCTGAAACGGTAGCACAAAGGGTATACCACCTGGTTAGGGAGCACTGGCCATGCCGACGACATTGCGCATTGGCGCTCATCGCTTCTATTTCTATTCTTACGATTGCGAGGAGCCACGCCACATGCACGTCGACCGCGAGCATATGAGCGCGAAGTTCTGGCTTGACCCCGATGTATCCCTGGAGGCAAACTATAGCTACAGCCGCAAAGAACTGCGGGACATCGAGCGGATGATTCGAGACAATCTGGAGACACTGAGACATGAATGAGATGCTTTCTGCGGGGCTGACGCTCGCGCCCACTAGGGCCATCCGTGTTACCATCACGGATGACACCCTGTCCGTTGACCTCGAAGACGGCCGCACGATTATTGCCCCGATCGGCTGGTACCCGCGTTTAGCGTATGGAACGCCGGAGGAGCGCTCCAATTTCCAGATTAGCGGCGCGGGGTACGGCATTCACTGGCCCGACCTCGATGAGGATATTGGTGTTGAAGGTCTTCTGCTTGGCAAGAAGTCGAGCGAAAGTCAAGCCTCTTTCGCGCGATGGCTTCAGCGCAGACGATTGGGCAACGAAGCGAAAGCGTAGCGTCCTGCAACGCGCCTGCCGCTGGTCGCCGTCAGAGTAGTAGAGTGTGCAGGAGTCGAAAGGCAATGCGAAGAACAAGCCCGGTGGCGTTTTGCGCTGCGGGGCTTTTCTTGCATTCGCTCCCGCGTTTCAGGCTGCGCCGGTGATAATCGCCCGCGCCCAGGCCGCATCCGCCTCCACCAACGGCGGGATGGCCGGCTGTGCGTAGTCGAGGCGCATGTCGAAGCGGGCGCGCGCGTACAACGCATGCAGGACAGCCGTCAGGTCGAGCAGCGGATCGCTGTCACCCGGCAGCAGCGGCACGGGGAATGCCGGTATCGGCTGGCGCACGCCGAAATGGTAGAGCTGCGCGCGCCGTGCGACCAGGATACGGTAGTCGCTGCGTGCGACCGGCCCGACGACATCCATCGGTTCGCCGCCGCGCAGCAGGTCGATCTCCACGAGGTTCGTGCGCGATTCGAGAACGTCAAAGCGCTTGGCTTCGTAGTCCTCGCGGCCCTTGCCGGGCGCTTTGTTCGCGGGCGACAGCACCTCCAGCACCGTTACGAGCCGGCGGGTGCTCACCTCGCGGATTTCGAGGAACCACTCGCTGACCTCGGCGCGCATGGGGACAAACACCTCCGCCACCCCGATCTCCGTCATAGGTGCCACGCTACCTTGATCTGTGATAATGGGGTCGTACCGAGTTAGGTGCTTGCGTGACGCGACACTGGTGTAGTAATGTGGCGCGATACGTTGCGACAAATCATCTGCGATGGCGACAACCAGACTTTGGTGCACATCGTGCCAGATGGCCGGGTGCTGCAGATACGGGTCCATGCCCGGAAATGGTGTATCCATGTGTGTACCGTTTTGCGTCCGCCGCGCTACTGGATCAGCGTGCTCTCCTCGACATTCTCCATGCGCGCGTAAAGCACCTGCTCGTTGACTTCGAGGTTGTTGATCAGCGCGAGCGTGGTCACCACGCCGTGGCCGACCCACTCACCCGCGATCTCGCCGTACTCGACGATGATCAGCGTGTTGTCGGCGCGCTCGTCGTTGGAGACCGACTCCGGGTCTTGCCATGTCCCGTACGCGCCGAGTTCGGTCGTCGCTTTCATGAAGGCGAGTGCGACGGTCTTGTTGAGCGGGAGCGTGACCGTCAGCAGTTCGCGCTGCACGCGGGTCAACCGTGTGTTCGTCGCCTCGTCGCCGAACAGCAGCGCGAACAGCGTGTCCTTGGCGCGGTTGAGCAGGCGGCGGCCGCGCTCGGTGCGATGCTCCGCGCGCAGCAGCGCGGTGCCTTTGGGCGGCGCATGCGGTACCAGGAAGCCCTCGCGCACGAGGCGCGCGCGGTCGAAACTCCTGTAACGCGCGACGAATGCGCGCAATTTGCTCTCGTCGAGCGCCAGGTCGCGCACGCGCGCGATGCGCTCCTCGCGCTGGCGCTCCTTGCGCGCGCGGACCGCGCGCCGGTCCATTTCCAGCAGGCTGTGCGCGTCGAGCGTCAGGCGCACCACCTGCTCGACGAGCCACGCTTTGTCCTGCTCCTCAAGGTATGCGCGCAGGCGTTCCTCGAACTGCGGCGTCAACTCGCGCTGGATCGACCGCACGATCGTTTCAATAGTGTCCATGCTCTTTCCTTCCGGATCAGTTGGCCGCGATTCCCATCGCTCGCCGCAGGTGCGCTGCGGCGGCCGTCGCGCCTCTGGCGAGCGCCATATCGAGCGCGGTTTGCCCGTTCTCGGCGCGGGCGAACGGGTTGGCGTCATGTACCAGCAGCATCGCGATCAGATCAGGGTTGTCGTTGTCGGCGGCCTGGAGCAGGGGCGTCCAGCCGCCCTGTTGCGCTGCGTTTGCATCCGCGCCGGCCAGTAGCAGCAGACGCGCCATGTTCAGCGCGGTCTCGGCGTCGGTATTGGCGGCCGCGCTGTGCAGAGGCCGCACGCGACTGGGGTTGCGCGCGGCGGCGTTGACATCCGCGCCGACATCGACCAGCGCTTCGGCGGTCGAGTAGTGCCCGAAATACGCGGCCAGGCCGAGCGGGGCAAAGCCGTCGGGCGCCACCGAATTCACCAGCGACGGATCGGCGGTCAGCAACTCCCGCACACGCGCGCTGTCGCCCACCGTGGCGGCCTCCCAGATATCGAGCGCGATGCCGTGCGCCAGCAGATCGCGCACGATCTCTGCGCGCCGGTAGTACGCGGCGATCGTCAGCGCGGACAGGCCGTCGGCGTTCCGCGCTGACGCCAACGCCGGGTCGGCGGCCAGCAGCTCGCGCGCACGCGCCGCATCGTTGGAGCGGATCGCGTCGAAGATCGCTTCAGGACTCATTCCTCTCCTCCCTCCCGTGTGGCAAACCACACGTCATGCCCGCGAAAGCGGGCATCCAGCGGTGTTGCCCCTGGACTCCCGCTTCCGCGGGAGTGACGACTTTTTCTGCCACAGATGCCGAGTCACCCCCAATCTGAAATGCACACCTTCTCCCCGATTCGGGGCGAAGGGGCCAGGGATGGGGGGTAGACCTGTCACTCGCGCGAAAACTATGAGGACATAGTCAAAGCGAAACAGTATTACGGGCTGCTACGCGGAGCGCTCGCCAGCAGGGTGTCGATCTCGTCCACCGTCGGCATCCGCGTGCCGGTGCCGAGTTTGGAGACGGCGACCGCGCCGACCGCGTTGGCGAAGCGTCCCATCGCTTTGAGCGACTCGCCGCGCAGGTAGCCAAACGCAATCGCCGCGTTGAAGGCGTCGCCCGCGCCGGCCATATCAGCGACCGGCACGCGGAAGCCGGGCACCGTCACCGCCTCGCCCGGCCGCGCCAGGTAGCAGCCATCCGCGCCCAGCTTGACGACGACGGTATGCGGGCCGAGCGCCATGATGCGCACCGCCGCCTCCGCGGGCGATTCGGCGCCGACCACCTGGCCGGCCTCCCCGGCGGTCAGCAGGACTACGGACGCGGCGCGCATCGACACCTCGAGATCGGCCCGGTCGAAGCGCGCGATCATCGGGCCGGGGTCGAAGAAGACCGGGATGCCGGCAGCGGCGCACACCGCCAGCATCTGCTGCGCGTGCTCCACCAGCGTCGGGTACATCAGCAGGTAGCCGTGGTAGTAAAACATGCGCGACCGCCGCAGTCGCGCTTCCCAGTCATCCGCCAGCGGGCAGTGGTGCGCCTCGCCGCGCATGGCCAGGAAGACGTGCGCGCCGCCCGGTTCGACCAGCGTGACGCACGACGAGGTCGACTTGTCGCGCGCCTCGACGACGCCATCCATATCCACGCCCTCGCCCGCCAGCACTGCGCGGAACAGGGCGCCGTACATGTCGTCGCCGAGCCCGCCCAGCGCGGCGGTGCGCAGGCCGATGCGCTGAGCGGTGATCAGCACGTTGGCCATGCCGCCCGGTTCCATGAAGAATGCGCTCGCCACTTGGTGCTCGGCGGCGCGCACGGGCAGCGAGGGGATTGCCATAACCAGATCGACGACTAGATCGCCGAGCGTGATCAGGTCGTATGCGGGTGCGGGCATCGCGTTCTCCGCGCGCCTACTTCGCGGCCCGCGCCGCGCTGTTGGCGATGGCGATCTCGCTCAAGCGGCGGGCGATGCCGTCCATGTCGACGGGGTTGGCGCTCCGCACGGTCGCGTACAGGTCCGCCGGGACGCCGTCGATGCCCTTGAGCGCGCCGGCCAGCGCGCCGCTGATCGCGGCGATCGTGTCGGTGTCGTTGCCGACGTTGACGCCGCCCGCGACCGATTCCAGCACGTCGCCGCCCGCGAACACGAAGAAGCCGACCGCCGCCGGCACCGTCTCGGCGATCATCACGGAGTTGCCGATGTACGCCTCCATCGCCGCGAGGCACTCCTCCATGCTGTGCGCGTTCAGCGCCAGCGACACGGCCCATTCGATGCGCTTCTCGACGCTGGGACCGGGCACGACGCGCGCCAGTTCCGCGCCGAGCTCGACGCCGCGCTTCGCGCCCCACAGGCAGGCGCGCACGACTGAGAACACATCGGCGCCCTCCGTCAACCCCTCGGCCACGCCGGCCGCGATAGCGCAGGCGCCGGCCATGCCGATCTGCGTCTGGTGCGTCGGGAAGCAGGAGATCGCCGCCGTGCGGCAGGCGCCTTCCAAGTCGCCGGGGTGGATCAGCCCGGCCGGGGCCACGCGCATCGCCGCGCCGTTCGATGCGCCGGTACGCGCCGCAATGCGCCGCGACGCGCCGACCGTGCCGATCAGCGACGGATCCTCGCCTTTCGCAATCGCTTCGAGGATCGGCTTCGACGACGGGCCCATCATGCGCCGCTGCGGCGAGTGCTGGCTCCAGTCCACCAGCACCTGCGTCCACTCCTCGCGGTCGAGCTGGCCGCGCTCGGCGATCAGCTTCGCCATGGCGAACATCTGGCTGGTGTCGTCGGTGATCTCGCCGACCGCGTTGCCCCACGAAAAGGTGTCGGGCGGCGGCTTGATCAGCGAGCGCAGCAGCCCGCCGTGCTTGGCCACGATTTCGGCGGTCGTCCACTGCTCAGTAGCCGCGCCCATCGCGTCGCCGAGCGAGGAGGCGGCGAGCGAGCCGAGAATGTGCTGGTACAGCCGGTCGTTGTCGGGCATAGGTCAGTCGTGCCTTTCGCTTTTGGGTTTGCGGCTAGAGATTACCAAAAGGCGTCGCTTCGTGCAAGCGGGTCGGCGCCCAGGCAGCAATTCTCATTTTGGAGTCGGCTGCCAATATGCCCCCTCATCCCCTGCCCCTGCTCCCCCGCGCGCGCGGGGGAGCAGGGGACAAGCTAACGGGGAGGTGCGCGGCGGCGCAGCCGCCGAGCACCTCCCCTAAGAATCTCGCCCCATCCCAACTTCGTTGGGAGGGGGTCGGGGGGGAGGGCAGCGCCACTTTTTCGGCGGGCCAGTTTGCGTGACAAGCGCCTGAGAGCCAGCGCATCGCAAGCGGCATTGGAAAGTACCCGTACAAAGCCAAATTGAGAATTGCTGCGGGGTGCAGGTATACCGGCGAACCGCCGGATCTCACAAGCCCGTCATGCCGGCATGCGTTGCCCGCTGGCTTCGGGCCAGCGGACGGTCAACGGGCAGCGGTGCTGTCCAGCGGCTTCGCGTTGCTGGACGTTCAGCACGCCTGGGCTGGAGGCCCAGGCGCAACGAAGTCGCTGACCACCGCCGGCATCCACTCTAACCGCAGGCTCGACGTCGCTCCACTCGAGCGGAGCTAGGCGGAATGCGGTCAATAAACAGCACGGGAGTCCCTCTGTAGGCTCCCGTGCTGTTTATCGTCATGATGGCATCGCCGGCGGCGAACTGGGGCCGTCCGCAATTGGCGGCAGCGGCGCCAGCGGAGCCGGTGGGGCGGGCGGCGGTGTGGGCGGCATCGACGGCGCGAGCGTGTTGCCGGCGAGGTCGGGGTATGCCAGCGTCCAGACGCCGGTGGACCACGTTTCCATAATGCCGGACAGCACGATCAGCACCGGCAGGTAGCAGGCGCAGCATAGCACGGCAAAGGCGAGCGGGCCGGTATCCGGCATGCCCTGGTTGCCGATCGTGGACAAGATGACCGGCAGGGCGATGATCAGGAACGGCAGCGCGAGCACAAAACCGATCACGCCCGTGATGATAAGGACGATCACACCCAGGATCAGGATATTGACCAGATTGGCCTTGAGGATAGCCCAGCCGCGCTTGAACGCATCGATCGGCCCCATGCTCTCCAGCACGACGGCGAACTGCGCGAAGTGCGCGATGATCCCGATCGGGATGAACGCAATGATCCCGACACAGATCAGCGGAATCAGGCAGAATATGCCCAAACCGGCAGTCAGCGCGGTGAATGCCGTGCCAGTAAGAATGATGCACGCAAAGAGGAATACCGGCAGCAGCAGCAGCAGCTTCAGGCCGAACAATCGCATGAAGTTTTGCGTGCCGATACTCCATGCTTCGCCAAAGGTCACGGCCCCCTGCTCTTCGGCCAAACGGAGCCCGCCGATCAGCCCGCCGGTGCCTATGATACTGAGCACGAACAGCATAATGGCGATGATGATCGCGACGCAGGCCGCGACGATCAGAATCGGGGTCGCCTCGGGCGGAATGAGCGCGGTCGGCGGCGTCAGCGGCGGTGTGGGCGTCGGGATGCCGCCGCGCGGGAACGGTGTCACGAGCGGCGGGATATTGCCACCCGGCGGAAATGGCGTCACAATGGGCGGAACCGTGCCGCTGCGACCGCCGCCGCCGAAATTGAAATTGAAGTTGGCGGAGCGACCGCCGCCTAGTGCGGCCAGGATGCCGAAGATCCAGAGCACTTTGTATTTCCAGGTGAGCGCCCAGGCCCGGCTCAGATATTGCCCGAAGTTCATGACGGCCTCCTGCGGAAGATTAGCGAGTTATTTGCACCGCCGATTATAGCACCCCGGCCGCAAAATCCCAACGGCTGCACCCCGGTGGCCTCGGTGGGAGTGTGCGGCAAGCGTGTCGACGGACTCTGTCGTGCATATTGGCGCCGAGTTGGCTGAATTGAGTGAGCCACGCAGACCCGAAGAGTTTGGCTTGCGCGCCCTCATCGCGAGCGACACGCCAGAAACCCTTCGGGTCTATGCACGCGACGCAGTTTTGGCAGTTTAACGGTTTACTCGTCTGCGATCTGCGCAGAAATTCTCATTTTGGAGTCGGCTGCCAATATGCCCCCTCATCCCCTGCCCCTTCTCCCCCGCGCGCGCGGGGGAGCAGGGGAAAAGCTAACGGGGAGGTGCGCGGCGGCTGCGCCGCCGCGCACCTCCCCCAAGGAATCTCGCCCCCTCTCAACGAAGTTGGGAGGGGGTCGGGGGGAGGGCAGCGCCACTTTTTCGGCGGGCCAGCTTGCGTGACAAGCGCCTGAGAGCCAGCGCATCGCAAGCGGCATTGGAAAGTACCCGTACAAAGCCAAATTGAGAATTGCTGCGATCGGTGCGCAGCGATTGCGGTATGGCCTCCGATGTTGTATGATAAATGCGTTTGGATCGTCCTTGATTCCCACCGCAACGGAGGCGACAACCACATGGACAAAATCACATATGCATCGCTCGGGTCGCTCGGCGACGAGTTTCACCAGCGATTTGACGCCGCGCTGGACACGGTGCGCGGCGAACTGGGGCGCACGCATGCCCTGTATATCGGCGGTAAGGCGCGCAAAACCAAAGACAACCTGATCATCGATACCAGCCCGATTGACACCCGCATCGTGCTCGGCCAGTTCCAGCGCGGCAGCCGCGCCGACACCGTAAAGGCGATTGCGGCCGCGCGCGCCGCGTATCCCGGCTGGCGCGATCTGGGCTGGGCCGGGCGCGTCGCGCTGCTGCGCAAGGCCGCCCAGAACATGCTGGAGCGCCAGTATGAACTGGCCGCACTGATGGTCATGGAAGTCGGCAAGAACCGTTTCGAGGCGATTGCCGAAGTGTCCGAAACGATCGACCTGATCCTCTACTATTCGCAGCAGATGGAGGAACACAGGGGGTACGAAGTGCCGATGGCCGGCGCCGGCGCCGAGCAGACGCGCAGCGTGATGCGCCCGTTCGGCGTCTGGGCCGTGGTGGCGCCGTTCAACTTCCCGATGGCGCTGGCGACCGGCATGGCGACCGGCGCGCTCGTCGCCGGCAACACGATCGTCTTCAAGCCGGCCAGCGACACGCCGTACACCGGCCTGAAGATCTACGAAGTGTTCCGCGACGCCGGCCTGCCAGACGGCGTGTTCAACTTCCTGACCGGCCCCGGCAGCCAGATCGGCGAGGAGTTGATCGAGAACCCCGGCGTGGACGGCTTTGTGTTCACCGGCTCGCT
Source organism: Chloroflexota bacterium (assembly GCA_016235055.1). Taxonomy (NCBI): domain Bacteria; kingdom Bacillati; phylum Chloroflexota; species Chloroflexota bacterium. Next base: position 40,208 of record JACRMK010000049.1, read on the forward strand.
CGAGGTCGGCATGAACATCCTGCACCGCTTTACGACGAAGTGGCCCAAGCCGTGCATCGCGGAGATGGGCGGCAAGAACCCGGCCATTGTCATGCCGTCGGCCGACCTCGACAGCGCGACCGAGGGCGTGCTGCGCTCGGCGTTTGGCATGGGCGGGCAGAAGTGCTCGGCGCTCTCGCGCCTCTACCTGCACCGCGACATCAGCAGGCCGTTCATGGAGATGCTGGTCGAGAAGACGCGCATGCGCACCATCGGCGACCCGCAGCTCAAGGAGACGTTCCTCGGCCCGCTGATCAACGCCGGCGCGGTCAAGACGTACGAGCAGGCGATGCGCGTGGCGAAGAAGCACGGGCGCATCGCGTACGGCGGGCACACGCTCAAGCAGGGCGACTTCCAACACGGCTTCTACGTCGAGCCGGCGATCGTCGACCGCCTGCCGAAGTCGTCGTCGATGTTCCGCGACGAGTATTTCGTGCCGATCCTGGCGGTAGCCGAGGTGCGTTCGCTCGACGAGGCGCTCAAGCTGGCAAACGACAGCGACTACGGACTAACGGCCGGTATCTTCAGCCGCGACGAGGCCGAGCTGGCCAGATTCTTCGACCAGATCGAGTCGGGCGTTACTTATTCCAACCGGCGCGGCGGCGCGACCACGGGCGCCTGGCCCGGCGTGCAGTCGTTCGGCGGCTGGAAGGGTTCCGGCACGACCGGCAAGAACGGGCTGGGACCAAACTACGTCATGCAGTTCATGCGCGAGCAGAGCCAGACGATGATCAAGGCCTAGCCAAATTGCGTATTACGAGCGGCGGCGCCCGTGGCGGCGGGCGCGGACGCGCCTCGCCATGTATCTAACTCTGCGTCTCCTCTTGCGCCGGCTGGGAACCGTACGCGCCACGCTGGCCGTCTCCATTCTGTCCGTCGCCATTTCCGCTGCCATCACGATCGTCATTGATGTGGCGCTGGATGGCGCGGTGGGCACACTCGGCATACTGCTCGCCGTTGTGATCCCGGCCCTGGTGTCGCCGTTCCTAAGCGGCATCACGATCCGGCTGGCCTATCAGTTGGATGAAGCCGAGCAGCGGGTGCACCAACTCGCGATCACCGACGAGTTGACGGGCGCCGCCAACCGCCGCCAGTTTTTCGCGCTGGCCGGCGCCGAGTTTGAGCGGGCGCGCCGCTATGCTCAGCCGTTTGCGATCGTTATTGTGGACCTGGACGACTTCAAGCAGGTCAACGACACGCATGGACATCCGGCCGGCGATGCGGTGCTGCGTGCGTTGAGCGAGCTGTGCCGCAAGCGCATCCGCGTGGTGGACACGTTCGCGCGCTATGGCGGCGAGGAGTTCGTGTTCCTGATGCCCGGCACCGGCGCCACCGAGGCGATGGCGTTTGCCGAGCGCCTGCGCGTCGAGGTGGCCGCCACCACGATCGTGCACGCCGGCGCTCAACTGCAAGTGACGCTGAGCGCAGGCGTCAGCGGCTGGCAGGCGGGCGACAGCGATCTCGATGCGCTGATCGTGCGCGCCGACAACGCGCTCTATGACGCCAAGGCCAAGGGCAAGAACCAGATCGAATGGCGCTAAGCGGCGCGCCGGCCTGTGATATAATCGGCCCATGCAAGCCATCGTCATTCTCGATTTCGGCGCGCAGTACAGCCAGTTGATCGCGCGACGCCTGCGCGCGCTCCACGTATACTGCGAGTTGCTGCCGTTTGATGCCCCGCAGGCGGAGATCGAAAAGCTGTCGCCCCGCGCGCTGATCCTGTCCGGCGGCCCCAACTCGGTCTATGACCCCGGCGCGCCCGCGCTGCCGGCCTACGTGCTGGCCAGCGGCCTGCCCGTGCTCGGCATCTGCTACGGCATGCAGTTAATCGCGCAGGCGCTGCACGGCGTCGTACACCGCGCCGACCGGCGCGAGTACGGCCCGGCGACGATAACCGTCGGCGGCCCATCGGCGCTGTTCCACGGCGTGCCGCCCGCGCTCAACGTCTGGATGTCGCACGGCGACTCGGTCGAGCGGCTGCCGGACGGTTTTGCGACGCTGGCGCAGTCGCCCAACACGCCGTTCGCCGCGATCGGCGATGCCGCGCGGCGCATCTACGGCGTGCAGTTCCACCCCGAAGTCACCCACACCGAGCACGGCCTCGACATCCTGCGCAATTTCGTGTACGACGTGTGCGGCGTCTCGCCGAACTGGGTGCCGGCCAATATCATCGAAGAGAGCATCGCGCAGGTGCGCGCGCAGACCGGCCCGCAGGGGCGTGTGCTGTGCGCGCTGTCCGGCGGCGTCGACTCGGCCGTCACCGCGACGCTGATCGGCCGCGCCATCGGCGAGCGGCTGACCTGCTTCTTCGTCGATCACGGCTTGCTGCGCCAGAACGAGGGTGACGAGGCGATGGCGCTCTTCACCGAGCACCTCGACCTGAACGTGGTGCGCGTCAACGCCGGCGAGCGATTCCTGTCCAAGCTGGCCGGCGTGAGCGACCCGGAGCGCAAGCGCAAGATCATCGGCGAAGAGTTCATCCGTGTTTTCGAGGAAGAGGCGAAGGCGCTGGGACCGTTCGAGTTCCTCGCGCAGGGCACGCTCTATCCCGACGTGATCGAGAGCGCGGGGCAGGGCAAGAAAGACGCCGCGCGCATCAAGAGCCATCACAACGTCGGCGGGCTGCCGGCGCGGATGGATTTCACGCTGGTCGAGCCGCTCAAACGCCTGTTCAAGGACGAGGTGCGCGCCATCGGCCGCACGCTCGGACTGCCGGAGCGCTGGGTCAACCGGCAGCCGTTCCCGGGGCCGGGGCTGGCGGTGCGCATCATCGGGCCGGTCACGCGCGAGGCGACCGAGACGCTGCAGGCCGCCGACGCGATCGTGCGCCAGGAGATCGACGCCGTGCCGGACGTGCAGCGCCGCCTGTGGCAGTACTTCGCCGTGTTGACGCCCGTGCAGACGGTCGGCGTCATGGGCGACGGGCGCACTTACGCCAACCTCGTTGCGGTGCGCGCCGTCGCCAGCGAGGACGGCATGACGGCCAACTGGGCGCACCTGCCACATGACCTGCTGGCGCGCATCAGCGCGCGCATTGTCAACGAAGTGCCCGGCGTCAACCGTGTCGTCTACGACATCTCGAGCAAGCCGCCGGCCACCATCGAGTGGGAATGATCATGGAAGAACTGAAGCAACGCATCCGCAAGGATGGCCAGGTGCTGGAAGGCAACATCCTCAAGGTGGATGCCTTCATGAACCACCAGGTCGATCCGCGCCTCATGAAACGGCTGGGCGAGGAGTTTGCCCGCCGCTTCGCGCCACTCAAGCCGAACAAAATCCTGACGGCCGAAATCAGCGGCATTGCGCCCGCGCTGGAAGCGGGCGTCGCGCTGGACATCCCGGTCGTGTTCGCCCGCAAAGCGCGCCTGGTGACCATGCCGAAAAAGGTGTTCGAGCGGCACGTGCCGTCGCCGACGCGCGGCGCCGAGACGCTGCTGGTCGTGTCGCCGGAGTTCCTCGGCCCCGGCGACCGCGTCATCGTGCTGGACGACTTCCTGGCCAGCGGCCAGACGCTCAACGCGCTGGCGAACATCGTCGTCGAAGCCAAGGCGCAGTTGCTGGCGTTCGGCGTCGTGGTCGAGAAGACATTCGAGTCGGGCCGCGCCGCGCTCGAAGAGTGGAACGTCCCGCTCGAGGCGCTGGCGATCATCGAGAAGATGACGCCGAAGCAGATCATTTTCAAGTAATCGTAACCGGTCAGCCGTCATTGCGAGGAGCGTCGTTTGCGACGAAGCAATCTCTCTGCAGCGTTATCGCCCAACACGGGTGGAGATTGCTTCGCAAAAACCGCTGCTCAGAAACTTCGACACGCGAGGCTGTCATGCCGGCATGTCGTTAGCCGGCATCCACGCCAGCATCTGGCGCGCATGCTGGCCCGTGTTGCGCCCGTCTGGATTCCGGCCGTCGCCGGAATGACGGCTTGGATATGCGGCGCATCAGTTTCTGCACTCACGCATCCTGCGCGGCGGGATGGACTTCTCGCAATGACAGGCTGGACTGGACGCTTACGAACAATCGCTCCGGAGACAGTTCATGCGTTTTGCCCGGCCCCTGCGTCTGCTCGCCCTGCTGGCGGCGGCGCTGATGCTGTTTGCCTGCGATAGCGCGCCATCCGGCACGCCCACGGCGGCGGGTGTGCCGCCGACCAGCGCGCCCACATTGGCGCCCGCGACCGAGACGCCGACCGCAGTCCCGGTGGCGGCGACGGCGCCAGCGACCGCGCCCACGGCGGCGCCACCGACCCGTGCGCCCACCACAGTCCTGCCGGCGTCGACCAGTGCGTTCACTACGGTCGCTACGACCGTGCCGCCCACGCCGGCGCGCCCGCTGACGATTGGCGGCCCCGGCATCGGTGACGGCCAGTTCAGCAAGCCGTCCGGCATCGCCGTGACCGCCGATGCGGTCTATGTGGCGGACAGCGACGCCGCGCGCATCCAGAAGTTCACGCTGGGCGGGCAGTTCGTCTGGAAGGCCGGCACGCTGGGCGCCGAGCCCGGCCAGTTGAACGCGCCTGGCGGCATCGTCGTCTACAACAACCTGCTGTACGTGGCCGATGCGCGCAACCGCCGCGTGTCGCTCTTCCGGGCCGACAGCGGGGCGTTTGTCCGCACGATCGGCGTCGGCGGCTCGGACTTCGACCAGTTGCAGTCGCCGTCGGCGGTCGCGCTCGATGCGGAGGGCAAGCTGTTCGTCGCCGACCGCAGCAATTTCCGCGTGCAGGTGTACGACCGCGAGGAGAAGCCGCTGCGCATGAGCGGCAGCGGCGGCGGCAAAGAGGGGCAGTTCGGTGAGCTGGGCTCGAACGGCGTCGCTATCAGCGCGGCCAACACGCTCTACGCCACCGATACGGCCAACGACCGCATCATGACGTTCGAATTCAGCGGCAAATACCTGTCGATCTTCGGCGGCGCCGGCAACACGCCGGGCAAGCTGCGCCGCCCGCTTGGGCTCACGATCGACAAGCAGGGCCGCCTGGTCGTGGCCGACACCGGCAACCAGCGCCTGTCGATCTTCGGGGCCGACGGCTCGTTCATCGCCGTGCGCCAGTCGCCCGAGCTGGAAGAACCGATGTATGTGGCTACCGGGCCGGACGGCGCGCTCTATGTCACCGATTCCAAGCGCGCGCGGGTGGTCATACTGGCGCCGTAGACTTCAGGCGGCCGCAGCTATCGAGTAAAAAGAATGAGCCGGAGCATTTCTGCTCCGGCTCATGGTATTTACGGTTGTGGGCTACTTCAACTGCGAGGTGCAGTTCGGGCAGCGGGTCGCCTTAATGCTGATCGCGCTGAAGCAGTACGGGCATGGCTTGGTGTCCGGCGCGGCCGGAGGCGGCGCGCCCTTCAACCGGTTCGCCTGCTGGACGATCAGGAAGATGACGAACGCGACAATCGCGAAATTGATGATCGCCTGAATGAACGAGCCGTAGGCGAACGCCACCGCGCCCGCCTTACGCGCCTCTTCCAGGGTGGCCGGCACTCCCGCGCCGGCCGGCGTGCGCAGGACGATGAAGTTGTTGGTGAAATCGATGCCGCCGGTGATGAGACTGATGAGCGGCATCAAGATGTCTTGCACCAGTGATGTGACAATCGCCGTAAACGCCGCGCCGATGATCACACCGACGGCGAGGTCGAGCACGCTGCCGCGCGCGATGAACTTCTTAAACTCGTCCAGCATAGTAGCCTCCGTGCGAAGGATTTGGGCGGGCGGGTGGGCCGCCTCGTCTGCCAGATTATAGATGCTCCGGGTCGCGCGTCAAGCGTCGGGCGCGCGCAGCAGCAGCAGCGAACCGGCGTAACCGGTGAGCACCTTGGGCGCAATGCTGGCCGACCAGAACGCGTTCAGCCCCATCCGCCCGTGCGTAGCCATTACGATCAGATCGGCGTGCACGCGCTCGGCCGCGGCGATGATGCCTTTGGCCGGATCGCCGCGCGCCACTTCAATCGTCGCGCTCGCCGGCAGGGTCGCGCGCACTTTCTGCAGATAATCGGCGCTGCCCTGCTGCGCGAATTCGAGCATGGCGCGCATCGCGTTGGGCATGATCGCACCGGTGCTGGCCTCCGGGCCGGAGAGTGTCTCCGAGGTCGGCACCACCGCGATGAGATGGATCGCCGCGCCAAACGCGCGCGCCAGGGCGGCCGCCACCGGCACGGCCGTCTCGTGCACGGCTTCGCCGTCCAGCGGCAGGACGATCTGCGCCAGCGCCCTCGGCGCGGCGCCGTTCTTGCGCGCGCGCGACAGCAGCACCGGCACGCGCCCTTCGCGCACGACGTGCTGCGCAATGCTGCCGAGCAGCTTTTCGCGCAGGACGACGCCGCTGCCGTGTGTGCTCAACACGATCAGGTCGGCGCCCAGCTCCAGCGCCTGGTCGACGATCATCGCGGCGACGCCCTGGTCGCCGGCTTCGTGCACGTGCCAAGCGGTCGCGCGCGCGGGCAGCGGCCAGCGGCCCGCCAGTTCGCGCAGGTAGGCCTCGGCCTCGCCGGTCGCCGTCAGGTGCCGATCGCCGTGGATCGTCGCCGGCGGGTTCTTCTCGGTGATGTGCAGGAGTGTCAGGCGGGCGTTCAGGCGCGCGGCCAGGAACTGGGCGTCGGCCAGGACCGCCTCGGCCAGTGTCGAGCCGTCCAGCGGCACCAGCAGATGGGTAAACATCAGGCACCTCCCAGCAACTGCATGATCGGTTCCGACAGCGTCTGGTACAGCAGGTACATGTTGAGCGCCACGATCAGCGCGGCGACGACGATGGCGAGGGCGGTCGTGGAACGCTTGTTGACCAGCACGCCCATCAGGTCGCTGCGGCGCGTGAACATGATCAGCGGGATGACGGCAAACGGCAGGCCGAAGCTCAATATGACCTGGCTGAATACGAGCGTCTGTGTCGGGTCGGTGCCGATCGCAATGACGATCAGCGCGGGCGCCATCGTCACCAGACGCCGCAGCCAGACGGGGATCTGGCGGTGCATGAAGCCCTGCATGATGACCTGCCCGGCCATCGTGCCGACCGTGGACGACGACAGGCCGGAGGCCAGCAGCGAAATGGCAAACACCCAACTGGCTGCCGAGCCGAGCAGGGGCGTCAGCGTCCGGTAGGCCTCCTCGATCGTGCCGATCTCGGTCAGCCCGCTGCGGTTGAACGTCGAAGCGGCCATGATCAACATCGCCGCGTTGATCAGTCCGGCCACGCCCATGGCGATCAACACGTCGATCGTCTCGTAGCGGAACAGGCGGCGCAGCTTATCGGGGTCGCGCGTCACGATGCGCTTCTGCGTCAGCGCCGAGTGCAGGAAGATGACGTGCGGCATGACGGTCGCGCCGAGGATGCCGGTGGCGATCAGCACGCTCTGGGCGTCGGCGAACTGCGGCACGACGGCATGGAATAGCACCTGGCCCACGTCGGGCCGGTCGAGGATGGTCTCCAGCAGGTAGGCCACGGCGATGACGCCGACGAGCACGGTGATGACGGCTTCAAGCGGGCGGAAGCCGCGCCGCTCGAGCGCCAGGATCACGAACGTGGCGACGCCGGTGAGCAGACCGGCGGCCAGCAGCGGTATGCCGAACAGCAGGTTGAAGCCCAGCGCGGCGCCGAGGAACTCGGCGAGGTCGGTGGCCATCGCGACGACTTCCATCAGCACCCACATCGAAACAACCACGGGGCGCGGGAACTGCTCGCGGCACATCTCGGCCAGGTTGCGGCCGCTGGCAATGCCGAGCTTGGCCGCCAGCGACTGCACGAGCATCGCCATCAAGTTACTGGCGACGATGACCCACAATAGCATGTAGCCGTAGCGCGCGCCGCCCTGGATATTCGTCGCAAAGTTGCCGGGGTCGATATAGGCGACGCAGGCGACGAAGGCGGGCCCCAGGAACGGCAGCAGCCGCGCCAGTCCGCCTTTCTTGCCCTGGCCTTCCAATATATCGTGCGCGTCCGAAACGGTGCGCACGTCTCCGGATCGGATTGGCCCGTCGAGTTCCGGGCTGCGGGGGGATGGCATTTTCATTTCCTCATGTCGAAGACACAGTCACCTATTTCGGCGTCGTCACGTAAACGATCTGCGCGAGCTCCGTGCCGATGCTGATTTCCCGGTCGCCGAGCCGCAGTCGAATCGGGCCGTTGAACGGCGTGCGCTCGACAACGATGAAGGTCGCGTCGGGCCGGAGCCCCAGACTGCCCAGATAGCGCAGTCGCTCCGCGCTGTGGTCGCTGACCCGGCATACGACCCCCGCCTGGCCCGCGGCAGGCATTTCGGCCAGGCTCTGATGGTGTACGTCCACGATGCGCCCTTCGCGGGAGGGGATCGGGTCTCCGTGGGGGTCGCGGGTCGGATTGCCGAGCGTTTCCGCAATGCGCGTCTCGAACGCTTCCGAGATATGATGCTCCAGCCGCTCCGCCTCGTCGTGCACCTGATCCCAGGGGAAGCCCAGCGCCTCCGACAAATACAATTCGATCAGGCGATGATGGCGAATGACTTCGAGCGCCACTTTGCGGCCGGCCGGCGTCAGTTCGACGCCGTAATACGGTGTATGGCGCGCCAGTTTCAACTCGGCCATCTTTTTCATCATGCTGGTGGCCGAGGCGGCCGAGACACCCAGTGCATCGGCCAGTGCCGTCGTCGTCACTTCCCGGTCCGCCACGCTCAGTTTGTACGCGACTTTCAGGTAGTCCTGCATGTGCTCGCTAATCATGTGCCCCTATTCATCTAAAAAATAATTTAGATATGGCTAAATTATATGAAAATGCTGCGGGCTGTCAAATAACGAATGCAGGGGCAAGGCGTTCCCGGATATCCTGCCGTCGCGACGACGGCGGCGGACGTGGTGGAGCAGGCGCACAGCGCACCCCGCCGCAAGAAACGCACGGCTCGAGAGCCGTAGTCAATCGATTGGAAGGCAACCCGGATTTGAAAACAGCCCTGATTTGCGCCCCCGGCCGCGCAATGCTATAATTTCTTCTGTATCAATTCGGGCGCGTAGTCTCAGTTGGTTAGAGCGCACGGTTCACATCCGTGAGGTCGAAGGTTCAAGTCCTTCCGCGCCCACTAGCCGGGTGGCAGGTCACCCGCTCCATAAGATGAAAAACACCCATCGTGCGCATGATGGGTGTTTTGCTATCTGCACTCCGAAAGCCCTCGCGATGGGCGCAGCGATCGCGTCATTGGTGTCTCTGATTAGAGATTGTCCACCCCATTGCCCCATCGCAGGTTCAAGACCTCACGGGCTTTCAAGACCCGTGAGGTCCGACAGATATGGGTAATCGCTGTGTCTCTGAGCAATACTGTGCGCATGGGGCGTTATACTGTTTTGTGATGAGTATGTCCCCAATCAGCTTTTCCCCTTCTCCCCCGCACGCAGGGGAGAAGGGGCCAGGAGATGAGGGGGTGACAACCGCACTTGCCCCCAGCATTGGGACATGATCAAACTAAAACGGTATTACCAGTGCGGATTCAGCGTCACTTAACAGATTGAGCCTGCGAGTGTGGAGCGCATCGAAGATAGCCGCTCACGGCGAAATTGATGTATGATATGCCATCACGAATTGCGATGTGATGACTGTGCTAACCGCTGACGACACGTCTGGTGTGATTCTATGAGCGCTTCCGCATCCAACGCCGCCACCGTGGCTGCCTCCCGGCGCGAGCCGATTGCCCGCACCGCCCGGCGCGAGCGCCTGTTCACGCTGATTCGCTTCGGTGCGCTGGCGCTGCTTGGGGTGCTCGGCACGCTCATGCCGGACCAGCCCGGGGACGTGCTCGCCTCGCTGTGGACGATCGTGGCGCTCGGCGCGCTCCTCAACAGTGCCTTCTGGCTTTTCCTGCGCGTGCAGGCGGCCAGCGCTCGCTGGATTCCGTCGCTGGCTTCGGCCATTGACATGGTCGGGCTGGTCACGTTTATCAGCCTGACCGGCGGGCCGCGCTCGTCGTTGTGGCTGTTCGCCTTCGTCGTCATCGCCGCCGTCGCGCTGCGACATGGCACGCTGGGCGGCGTGGTGGCGGCGGTCTTCTTTTCGCTGGCCAGCATTAGCCTCAGCCTGTTCGCGGGACTGCGCCCGCTCGATGCACTTTACGGCGCGGCCGTTACCGGGCTGGCGTACGCGGGCGTCGCGCTGACGGTGGGCTGGCTCATCCGGGAAGAGCGCGCAGCGGTGCGCAGCGAGCACGAGCAGACGCAACTGGATTTGCAGCGCGGCCAGGCGGATGTCAAGACGTTTGTGCAGATGGCCGACACGCTGTCGCGCAATACCAACTACCAGGAAACGCTGCAGCAGATGCTCGAGCTGAGCATCCGCGGGCTGCGCTCGCGCGGCCGCCACGACGACCCGGCGGCCGGTCTGATCTTGCTCTTTGCGACCGGTCCGGTCGAGACGCTGTACGTGGCGGTGGCCAGCGACCTGCCGCCGGAAGATGCGCAGGCACGCCTGTCGCCGATCAGCGGAGCGGTGAAGACCGCGCTCGATGACGTCGAGGCGCAGTTCGTCACCGATGCGCGCAAGGATCCGCTGCTGTGCCAGTTCCGCATGACGGCCACCGCGCCGGCCGCCGTGGTCATGCCGCTGCGCGCCGGGCTGGCGCTGTACGGCGCGGCCGTCTTCTTCGGGCGGCCGGAAATGTTCGACGTGTTTGGCCTGCGCGCGGAACTGATCGACGTGTATACCGGCCAGGCCGCGGTGGCAGTGCAGAACGCGCAGTTGTACGAGCAGGTACGGCAGGAGCGCGACCGCTTCATCGACAGCGAGGAAAAGACGCGCCACGAGCTGGCGCGCGACCTGCACGACGGCCCCGTCAACCAGGTGGCGTCGCTGACCATGGGCATCGACTTTGCACGCCGATTGATGGACCGCGACCTGGAGCGCGCCAAGGAAGAACTGGACGGCATGCACCGCCTGGCGGCCAAGATCGCGCGCGACATGCGGTTGACCATGTACCGTCTGCGGCCGCTGGCGCTGGAGCAGGCCGGCTTGACGCAGGCGCTGGAGCAATACCTGGCGCGCCTGCGCGCCGAGCGCGCGGAGCCGGAGTTTGTGCTAAGCGTCGACAAATCCGCGACCTTCGAAGCGCGCCTGCCGGCCAACGCGGCGATGATGGTGTTCGATATCATGACCGAGGCCGTCAATAACGCCGTCAAGCACGCGAACGCCGGCCAGGTGCAGGTCGAACTGCGCGAGGCGGGCGGTTACCTGGTCGCATCGACGCGCGACGACGGTCGTGGCTTCGATGTGGCCAAGGTGACCGCGGGCTACGCCGATCGCGGCTCGCTCGGCCTGCTGAACATCCGCGAGCGCGCCGAGTTGGCGCACGGCGATGCGGTGATCGAATCCACGCCCGGCCAGGGCACCATCATCACGGTTCGGGTGCCGCTCGATCCCGCCGCATGATGCCGCCGCTACCGGCCTGGGCCGCGGCATCCCTCGCTGCGCACACGCTGGCCGCCGCGCTCAACGCTCTGCTGGCGAATCGCGTGCCGGATGCATGGCGCCGCCTGTCCGGCGTCTCTTGGATTGCGCGCGCGCTGTACTTCGTAGGTATTCCCTATCTGGCACTGATCGGCGGCGTGGTGACGCCGGCGCAACTGGCGCTGGCACGGCCCGCGACGGCTCAGGCCGGCGCGGCGCTGCCGGCGCTGGCCGCGTGGCTGCTGGCCGGCGCCATGCTGATCGGGCTGTACGGACTGGTCGTGCGGCGCTTCTACCCGGCGGACGTGCGACCGGCGGTGCGCCGCCGCGCCCAACTGGCGCGACCGTGGGGCTTTGCATTCATCGGACTGGATACGCTGTACCTGCAGGCGCACTGGGCGTTCTACCGCGCAGCCGCGGCCGCGGCACTGGACGTGAACGGGCGCGACGCCGCAGTGCTCGCCGGGCTGGCGCTGGTCGGAACCGAATGGCTGCTTGATCCGGCGTGGTGGCGCGACATGGCGCGCGCCGGGCTGTGGGAAGATCGGGTGCTGGTCGGCGCGCTGGCTGTGGCCAGTGCAACCCTGTACATGGTGACTGCCAACTTCTTTATCAGCCTGGCCGCCCACGCGCTGCTTTGGCTGGCGTGGCTCGGCCTATGGGTCTGGTTGTACCGCCCGCCGCGCGCGGGCACGACGACCACCCAACCGCCGGAGGCCACAGCATGACGCGCATGCCCGGTGCGCGCCGGGCGCTTGGGTTGTCCACGCTGATGGTAGTGCTGGCCGCCTGCGCGCCGGACACCGCGCCCCCGCCGGCCACACGCATCCCGCTGACAGTGGAGGCGCCGACGCGCCTGCCGCCGGAGCGTCGCGGCTCGGGCGTCATCTTCATCGATATGCCGGGCGCGCGCGCCGATCTGGCCGAGCGCTACATGGCCGATGGCGGCATGCCGGCGCTGGCGCGCATGGCGGCCGCGGGCGCAATGGCCGAGTACCTGCAACCATCTGAGCCCGCACTCGATGCGCCCGCGCAGGCCACGCTGCTCACCGCCGCATCACCGCGCCGCACCGGCATCTTTGCCGATGCCTTCCGCCCGGTCGGACAACCGGTCGGCCAGAGCGCCTCAGGCGCAGATCTGTCGCCCGACGTGGAGCCGGTCTGGCGCAGCGCGATGCGCACCGGCGCGCGCGCGGCAGTCGTCGGCTTTCCGGCCGCCATGCTCGATGCGCCGGCCATGCGCGCCGATCTGGTGGTAAGCGCGGGCGCGGCTGTCGCGCCGTCGGCGCAGCACGTCTTGAAATTCGCCGAAGCGAAAGACTGGAAGGGTGTGCCGCCTTCGTTCAGCCCGCCGCGCGAGGCGCGCCTGCTGATCGCGCAGGGGCGGGAGCCGCCGGCCGAGTTCTTTGCGCTGGCGATCGACACGACGGCAGATAGCAAGGAGAACTACGACACCTGGCTGATCTGCCGCCGCAAAGCCGTGGACGACGGCGCGGTCCGCCTGAAGGTGGGCGCCTGGGCGACGGTGGTGGTCGACAGCATGTTGCAGACGGCTGCCTCCTTCAAGGTGACTGACGCCAACCCGGCCAACTTCATTGTCTTCCAGTCGGCGCTGACGATCAATCAGGCGGCGCCAGTCGCGCTGGCACGCGAGGTGACGGCCCGCTTCGGCACGGCGCCGGCCGCGCCCGACGCCGATGCGCTGGCGCGCAACTGGATCGACGAGGGCACCTACCTGCAGATGAGCGAGCGGCAGTCCGAGTGGCTCGGCGCGGTCGCGCAGTACATTGGCCGCCAGTATGCGCCGGACCTGCTGGTCATGCGAGTGACCGCCGCGCAGGATGCCGGGCGCATGCTGCTGCTCACGCAGCCGCGGCAGCCGCGCTTTGCGGAAAAGGGCGCGTTCTACGCCGGGGCGCTGCGCCACGGCTACGAGATCGCCGATAGCGTCGTCGGCGGCCTGCGAGATGCAGCCGATTTGAGCCGCGATGCGCTGATTGTGGCGTCGCCATGCGGGCTGGCGCCCGCGCACACGCAGGTCAATCTCAACCGGCTCTTTATCGACCGCGGCTGGCTGGCCCTGCAGCGCGCAACGCCGCCCGCCATCGCCACGGGCGCGCTCGATCTGGCCCGGACCAAGGCGTTTGCCGAGGTGAACGGCGCGCTCGCGCATATCTACCTGAATCTGAAAGGCCGCGATCCAGGCGGCAGCGTCGAGGCGGGCGATGTGGAGAAGCTGACGGGCGACATCGTGTCGGCGCTGCGCGATCTGCGCGACCCGCTGGACAACGCGCCGGTGTTTGCGCGCGTGCTGCGCAAGACCGAGTTGGCCAGCGTGCCGGGCTGGCAGAACGACCAGGCGGGCGACATTGTGGCGCAGGCGCGCCCCGGCTACGCGTTGGGCGGTGCGCGCGACCGCAGCGCCGCCTTCGAGCCGGCGCCGGTGCTCGGCATCGCCGGTTATGCGGCCGACACGCTGGACATGCGCGGCTTGCTGGCCGCACAGGGCGCTGGCATACGCCCCGCCGGGCGCGTGCCCGCCGCGCGCGTGATCGATGTGGCGCCAACGCTGGCATCCCTGTTGCGCTTCCCCGCACCGCCCTTTGCCGAGGGCAAGCCGCTCGACTCGCTGTTGAAACCGCCGTAAACCCGCACAGCATCATAGCCCCATCCCCCCGACGAGGTCTGCTTGCATGAAATCGTTCACGCTCCGCGACCGGATCCGCTACCGATTCGACAATCTGTTCGCGCGCGGCACCGTCGCGCTGATCGTCGCGCTGGCGGCCGCCACCGCGCTGCTGATCTTCATCGTCTCGCTGATCGTCGTCATCAGCGGCGTTGGCGCCACGGATGACTCGGCCGGGCCGGATCTGTTCGAGATGATGTGGCGCAGCCTGCTGCGCACGCTCGACCCCGGCACGATGGGCGGCGATAGCGGCAGCCCCGGCTTCCTGGGGGCCAGCCTGATTGTCACGCTCGTCGGCATCTTTATCACGAGCATTCTGATCGGTATCGTGACCAGCGGCATCGAACGGCAGTTGGACGGTTTGCGGCGCGGCCGCTCGCTGGTCGTCGAGCGTGATCACGTTGTCATCCTGGGCTGGTCGCCGCAGATCTTCTCGATCATTGACGAATTGATGGAGGCGAACGCCAGCCGGCGCGATGCCTGCATCGTCGTGATGACCGACATGGAAAAACCTGAAATGGAGGAGCAGATCGCCGCGCGGGTGCGCTCGCGCGGGCACACGCGCGTCGTCTGCCGCACCGGCAACCCGCTCGACGTGACCGATCTCGACATCGTCAATCCAAACGCGGCGCGCGCGATCCTGATTCTGTCGCCGGAAAACGGCCATCCCGATCTGCACATCATCAAGTCGCTGCTGGCCGTCGTCAGCCGCGGCGGCGAGCGCTCCGCCGATTGGCACATCGTCACGCAGGTGAGCGATGCGCGTAATCTCGACGTGACGCGCATGGTGAGCGACGGGCGCGCGCAACTGGTGCTCGAAGGCGACCTGATCTCGCGCATCATGGTGCAGACGAGCCGGCAGGCCGGCCTGTCGGCGGTGTACAGCGAACTGTTGAGCTTTGAGGGCAACGAGATCTATTTCCGCGCCGAGCCTGCGCTGGCGGGTTGCGCATACCGCGACGCGCAGCTGAGGTACGCCGATGCCTCCATCGTCGGCGTGGCGCGCGCGGGCGGGCCGGCACTGCTCAACCCGGCGCCGGATACGCGCATCGAAGCGGGCGACCGCCTGATCATGATCGCCGCCGACGACAGCCTGATTGCGCTCAACACGGCGGGACCGGCCGCGGTGGACCCGGCCGCGCTGGCGACGCGCCAGCCGCGCGCGCCGGAGGCGGAACATACGCTGATTCTCGGCTGGAACCATCGCGGCGCCGGCATCATTCGCCAGCTCGACCAGTATGCGCAGTCGGACTCGCTCATTCTGGTCGTGGCCGACGACCCGGACGCGCAAACCGCGATCGCGCGCGATTGCGCCGATCTCAAGCGCCAGACCGTCACGTTCCAGCCGGGCCAGACAACCGACCGCCGCGTGCTCGACGCGCTCGATATCGCCTCGTTCTCGCATGTGATGGTGCTGAGCTACTCCGACGCTCTGCCGACGCAGGAAGCCGACGCGCAGACGCTGGTCACCCTGCTGCACCTGCGCGATATTCGCGAGCGCGGCGGCCGCTCGTTCTCAGTCGTCAGCGAGATGCTCGACCTGCGCAACCGGCGGCTGGCGGAGGTGGCGCACGCCGACGACTACATCGTCAGCGATCACCTCGTCAGCCTCATCATGGCGCAGCTCGTCGAGAACCCGCAGTTGTCGCCTGTGTTCGACGACCTGTTCGACCCCGAGGGCGCGGAAATCTACCTGAAGCCCGCCGAGGACTACGTGCAGCCCGGCCGCCCCGTGGATTTCTACACCGTGACGGCCGCCGCCGCGCGCTATGGCGAGTCGGCGATCGGCTACCGGCTTCAGCAGCGGGCCAACGACGTCGCACAGAGCTACGGTGTCGTGCTGAACCCGCGCAAGTCTGAGCGCGTGACATTCGCACACGGCGACAAGCTGATCGTGGTCGCGGAGGCGTAATGCGGCGCATCTTGCGTTTCGCGCTGCTCTGCCTGCTCGTGCTGGCCGCTGTTGCGGGCGCGCTGGTCGCGCCGGCGGCCGCGCAGGGCGGCGAGTACCGGCTGACCGTCCTGCACACCGGCGAGAACCACGGCCACTGGGATTCGTTCACGCAGACGATCTCGCTGGGCGGCATCGCTCGCCGCGCCACATTGATCCGGCGCGTACGGGCCGAAGGCGGCAACGTCCTGGCGCTCGACTCGGGCGACGTGTCGCAGGGCACGCTGTACTTCACCCAGCATCGCATGGCCGAAGGCGCGGCGTTCTACAACGCGGCGGGATACGATGTGGTTGGCATCGGCAACCACGAGTTCGATCTGGGTCCCCGAACCTTTGCCGAAAACTGGGTCGCCAATGCGCGCTTCGGCATCGTCAGCACCAACCTCGA
Source organism: Chloroflexota bacterium (assembly GCA_016235055.1). NCBI lineage: Bacteria > Bacillati > Chloroflexota > Chloroflexota bacterium. The sequence goes on from JACRMK010000049.1 coordinate 56,655, forward strand.
CTTCTCGGCTGAACCGTTGCTGGCCGGCAAGCTGCCGCCGTTCATGGTCAAGACGATCGGCGGCGAGCCGGTCGGCATCCTGGGATTCACGACCGAGGATGTCACGTTCAGCTCGTCGATGGGGCCGACCATTCGCGTCAGGCCGCGTGTCGAGTCGGCGCGCGCGGCCGTGGCGCAGTTGCAGGCGCAGGGCGTCAACAAGATCGTCGCCGTGAGCCATCTCGGCTACGGCGAAGACATCAAACTGGCTGCGGCGGTGGACGGTATCGCGCTCATCGTCGGCGGGCACACGCCAACGTTGCTGGGCGACCCGGCCCGTCTGAACCCGGCGTTGGGCGCGCCCGTCGGCCCGTACCCAACGGTGATTCGTTCGCCGGGCGGACGGCCGGTGCTGCTCGTGGCGGCCGGCGAGTGGGGCAAACTGCTCGGCCGCATCGACGTGACGTTCGACGCGACCGGCGCACCCGTTAAGTGGAGCGGTGAACCGATACTGGTCGATGCCGGCATTCCTGATGACCCGGCGGTCGAGGCGCTGCGGCAGCAGTTGGCTGCGCCGCTGACGACGGCCCGGCAGACGGTGATCGGCAAGGCGGCGTCCGACCTGGACGGCAGTGCGCGCCTGCTGCGCTCGCAAGAGGCGCCGATCGGCAATCTGGTGGCCGACGCGATGCTCGATGCCGCGCGCGCCGACGGCGCTCAGGTCGCGCTGATGAACGGCGGCGGCATCCGCACCGGCTTCAAGGCGGGCGACATCACGCTGGGGCAGGTGCTGGAGGCGCTGCCGTTCGGCAACCGGCTTGTGCAGCTCGACGTGAACGGGGCGGACCTGCTCGCCGTGTTGGAGAACGGCGTCAGCCGCATCAGCGACGGCGCAGGGCGCTTCCCGCAGGTGGCCGGCCTGCGCTTCGCGTTCAGCCTGACGCGGCCTGCGGGCCAGCGCGTGACCGCCGTCGAGATCGGGAGTGCGGCGGCCGGATTCAAGCCGCTCGACCCGGCTGCGACGTACCGCATTGTGACGAACGATTTCATGGCGGGCGGCGGCGATGGCTACGAGATGCTCAAGAACGGCACGGCGGTGCGCGGCGGCGACGTGCCGGTGGACAGCGTGGTTGCGGAGTATATCCGGGCGCGCGGGACCGTGTCGCCGCGCGTCGAGGGCCGGATCGCCAACGGCGCACTTTCGCCTGCGCCGACTGCCGTGATCGCGGCGTCGGGTGTGCTCACGTCGCCGACTGTGCCGCCGGCGGCAACGATTGTCACGCCGACTGTTGTGGTGACGCCGACCGCCATGCCAGCGCCGGCGGCGCTGGCCAGCAACCGAGAGCCGGTCGCTTGGTATGTCATCGCGGCACTGCTGATGGCCGCGCTGCTGCTGGGCGCGTGGGTTGCGCGCCGCCGCGCATAGAAGTGCTTCACACTACTTTGACAGCCCCACGCGGCATGTTATAATGTGGTTTGAGCCGCTGTTGGCGTGCGCCTGTGGCGGAACTGGCAGACGCGCTAGGTTGAGGGCCTAGTGACCCTTACACGGTCGTGGAGGTTCAAGTCCTCTCGGGCGCACCAACAAGCACACCCCCGGTGATTTATCATCGGGGGTGTTTGCTATTCAGCCGCCATGCCCTGCTGCTCGCGGACTTGGACGCGCGGCAACCGGTGCAATCCGTGCTTAGATACCAGCCCGGCGACGCGATCGCGTTGAGCGAAGCCGACTTCAGCCGCCTGCCCGCAGCCTTCTTTGCGGAGATCGAATGCAAGTACGCGTAGCCTGCGGGTCACCGACCCCCATCGCATGCCGGAGCGCCCGCCTTTTGTTGAACAACGTCCGCTGTGCTACCATGTTGCGGTGCATATCGCCATCGGCCCCGACGTCACAGCACGCGCGCCTCAACTCTGCCTGGGATGGCTGGTCATGCGCGGCCTGGCCGTGCGCGCCCATGACGACGGCCTGTGGGCCGCGGTGGAACGCGCCGGCGCGGACTTTGCCGCGCGGTACGGTATCAATCAGCTTGCGAGTGACCCGCATGCCCAGGCGGTGCGGCGGCTATTCAAGTCCGTTGGCGTTGACCCGGCTCGCTACCGCCCCTCGTCGGAAGCGCTGGCCCGGCGCGTCGTGCAGGGCAAAGGGCTGTATGCCGTCAATACGGCCGTGGACGTGAACAACTGGTGCTCGCTGGAAGAGCGCCTGCCGTTCGGCATTTACGATGCGGCGCGCATTGACGGGCCGGTGCTGCTGCGCCTGGGGCGCGAGAGCGAGGCGTACGACGGCATCGGCAAGGCGCTGATCTCGGTCGAAGGCAAGCTGACGCTTGCCGACGATCGCGGCGCGTTCGGCTCGCCGGTCGCCGATTCGGCCCGCACGCTGGTCGGCGTCCAGACGCGTGATATTATTCTCGTCGTCTTTGGCGCGGGCATGCCCGCGTCCGACATGCACCTCGTACTCCAGCGCGCCGCCGACCGGCTGGCGCAATTCAACGGCGGCACGCTCGCGCATACGCAGGTGCTGGAGCCGGCCGCCCGCACAGAGCTTGCTCATGACTGATATGGTTGTGGTCGATCGCGTCACCAAGGCGTGGGGTTCGAATGTCGCCGTCAATGCGTTCAGCATGCGCGCGGCGGAGGGCGAGGTGGTCGCCCTGCTGGGCGGGGTGCGCTCCGGCAAGTCCACCCTGCTCAAGATGATCTCGGCCGACGTGAAGCCCGACCGCGGCACGGTCAGCCTGTGCGGCTACGACACGGTGATGCAGGCCGGCATGGTGCGGCCGCGCATCGGCGTCGTACATCACGATCACTTCCTGGAGCCGAACCTGACCGGCCGCGAGAACCTCGACGAGCAGGCGCTGCTGCGCTTCCTGACGCCCGACGACGCCGAGGCGCGCATCAGCGAACTGCTGCCGCTGATCGAGATGGGCGCGCGCCTGGAGGCCAAAGCGAAGACGCTTGCCCCGGACGAATGGATGCGCCTCGAAATGCTGGCGTGCCTGATTCATCGTCCGCAGGTCCTGCTGGTCGACGAGCCGTCGCGTGGCTGCGACCCGGCAGGCCGCGAGCGCGTCTGGATGGCGCTGCGCCGGCTGCGCCCGCAGGTCAAGACCGTGTTGTTCACCACGCCCGACGAGACCGAAGCGGCGGCGTTGAGCGACCGCACGGTGCGCATTTAGGAGCCGAGCATGAGCGACGTCAAGAAGCTGGTGCAGGAGCAGTTTGGCAGAAACGCCGAGGCGTACGCGACCTCGCGCATGCACAGCCGCGGCGTCAGCCTGACGCGCGTCGTCGAGTTGACCGCGCCGCGTCCCGGCGATGCCGCGCTCGACGTGGCGACGGCAGCCGGGCATACCGCGCTGGCGCTGGCGCCGCACGTCCGGCGCGTGGTCGGGCTCGATCTGACGCCGCAGATGATGGTGCCCGCGCGGCGGCTGGCCGGCGAGCGCGGCGTCGCCAACGCCGACTGGATGGTCGGCGATGTCGAGAACCTGCCGCTGGCGTCGGCCTCGTTCGAGATCATCACCTGCCGCATCGCGCTGCATCACTGGCCCGACGCCGCGCGCGGACTGCGCGAGATGGCGCGTGCGGCCAAGCCCGGCGCACGCGTGGTGCTGATCGACAATGTGGCGCCGGCAGACGGCCACCTGGCGCAGTTCGTGAACCAGTTCGAGCGCGTGCGCGACCCATCGCACAACGTCTGCTACCCGCTCGCCGAATTGGCGGCCATGATGGACGCGGCGGGACTGCGCGCGCAGAGCACCGAACTGCTCGACAAGCCGACTGATTTCGAGGACTGGGTCAAGCGCATGCGCGTGCCCGATGCACCGCTGCGCGATCTGCGCGCCATGCTGCAGACGCCCGAAGCGGCGGCGACGATCCGCCCGGAAACGATCGATGGCGTCATGACGTTCCACATCACCGAAGCGATTTTGGTGGGGGTGCGGTAGCCTGTCACGCCCCCCGTGGTTCAACGGAACCGGCGTGGCCGGATCCGGTCGGTTCACTGAGCAGCGCATGGAGCGAAAGTCCGCGTGAACAACCTCACTGATAAACACGTTGTCCTCGGCGTGTCCGGCAGCATCGCCGCCTACAAAGCAGTCGACCTGGCGAGCAAGCTGTACCAGGCCGGGGCGATTGTGGATGTGATCCTGTCGCACGGCGCGCAGGAGATGGTGCGCCCGCTGTCGTTCCAGGCGATCACGCACCGGCCGGTCATCACGGAGGTCTTCTCGCCGCTGATGGAGACCGAGATCGGCCATGTGACGCTGGCGAAGCAGGCCGATGTCTTCGTCGTCGCGCCGGCCACGGCGCACACGATCGCCAAGTTGGCGCTCGGGTTGGCCGACGATATGCTCACCACCACCGCGCTGGCCACGACCGCGCCGATGCTGGTCGCCCCGGCGATGGAAAGCCACATGTTCCAGCACCCGGCGACGCAGGCGCACCTGGCCACCCTGCGCGCGCGGGGCGTGACGATCATGGAGCCGGGCAGCGGGCATCTGGCATCCGGCGCGTCCGGCGTGGGCCGCCTGCCGGAGCCGCAGCAGATCGTGCACGCGATCCGGCAACTGCTGGGCGCGTCCGGCGATCTGGCCGGGCGGCGCGTCGTCATCACGGCGGGCGGCACGCAGGAGGCGCTCGACCCGGTGCGCTACCTGACCAACCGCTCTAGCGGCAAGATGGGTTTCCGGCTGGCCGAGACCGCGCGCGACCGCGGCGCCGACGTGACGATCGTCACGGCGCCGTCGGCCGAGCCGACCCCCTACGGTGTGCGGCGGGTGGACGTGGTCACCGGGCTGGAGATGCTCGACGCCGTCATGCGCGAACTGACGCAGGCCGATGTGCTCGTGATGGCGGCGGCCGTCGCCGACTTCCGGCCCGCGACGGTGTCCGACCAGAAGATCAAGAAGGGCGCGCACGAGGGCATGACGCTTGAGTTGACGCGCAACCCGGACATCCTGAAAGAGGTGGCCGCCGCGCGCGCTGCCGGCCGGTTTGGCAGCCTGGTCGTCGTCGGCTTTGCGGCCGAGACGAGCAACCTGGTCGAGAACGGGCAGAAGAAGCTGGCCGAGAAGAACCTCGACCTGGTCGTTGCGAACCCGGTGCCGGAGTCGTTTGCCGGTGAGGAGAGCCAGGCGGTCTTCATCTATCGCGATCAGCCGCTGAAACCGTTCGAGATGCAGCCCAAGTCGCAGATCGCCGACAAAGTCTGGGACGTGGTGGCTGCATCTCGTCGATCGGGGTGACCTCCGCGATTTGAGACTGGCGCGCATCGGCTTCGATAGTGTCGAAAAATGGCCGGCACATGGGAAGCCCATCACTGTCGCACCCGTACTTCCAATCAGATTGTTAGTCGCCGAGAAATCTTCAACCGTGTAGGTCCCTATGCAATGGAGCCAGAACGTTTGGAGCCGCTATAGTGGAAGGTGAAGCGTCTTTGTCAAAAAGGAGTGCTCATGGCAAGAAAGCCTCTTTTCGCTATGGTCGGCCTCGGCGTGCTTCTGCTTGTCGTATTCTATGTGCAAGTAATAGCCAGAAACATAGCCGCACCAGCCATACTGTCAGCGACACCAACGCCCACCGTCGCCGCTGTTTTCAGTAATGTCCCCGCAACGTGCCCAATTACACGCCCGCCCAATCCGGCATTCGTTCCGCCAGCGCCGTGGCCCGCAGAGCCAGTGGGCGGCGACTTCTGGATTGGTACGCCGGAATTGTGGACATCCGTGAGCTCGACGGGAATGTGGATAAGGTTGCCGCATAATCCGACTGGCTATTCACAAAAGATTCCCGTGTGGAAGCCCAATTACAGCGCACAACTCGAGCCGCAGCCGAAGCTCACCATCACGGGAAAACGGCTGGATGTGGCTGCGCCGTCATACGTCACGAGTGGCGGAACCAATGCCTGCCACTCGGATTTCGGAGGCTGCGTCATGATGTGGGGCGTTGACCTGCCTTCGCTCGGCTGCTGGAAACTCACGATCGAACACGCCAGTTATGAACTGAGCTTCGTCGTATGGGTCGCGCAGTAAGGGTAGAGAGATTCGCGGCGCGATGCCCGTTCTGTGGTCAAAAGGCGTAGACGTTCGATAAGTGGCACAGGGCAGAATGATTCAGCTTGTCGGGAAAGTGGTCTTCAAGAGCCGTTGGGGCACATTTCAGATCTAAGGCGGACTAAAGTCAGAAGCGTCGGCAGACTTTTGCAACAGGCTCCTTGCTCGCGACGGTAGCGTTCAGTCCAATTTGTCATTGCGAGCGGTTTTTGCGAATCAATCTCCACCCTTGTGAGGCGAGGATGGAGATTGATTCGTCGCATACGACGCTCCTCGCAATGACGCCTGAACGGTTACCTCGCGACAACCGAAGCTGTCCGTACGCCCAATACCACGCTGGCCTTATGGTGCCAGGAACTCCAAGCCGCGCGTTACCCTGCCAACATCTCGCGCAAGAGCGGCCTCGCGGCAAGCGCGATGACGGCGCGTCACTTTTCGGGCCGAGAGGACGCCACATCAGGCGGTCGCGCCCTCCGCGATGCACTTATCCACGACCTGCGTGAGCAGTTCGAGCGGCTGTGCGCCGGTGACGAGGTATTTGCTGCCGATGATGAACGCGGGCACGCCGCTCAAGCGATACATGAAGCCGAGCGCCAGTTCCTGCTCGACGCGCGTCTTGTAGTCGCGCGCCTGCAACGCCCGGTCGAGCGCGGCGCTGTCCATGCCAGCAGCCTGCGCCAGTTCGACCAGCACGGCGGAGGTGAAAGCGTTGCCCAACGGCCGCAGCGTCCGTACCGCCGGCATGGTCGTCGTGCGCCCGCGCCCGCAGACGGCCAAGGGCATGGTGTTCATGTCGCCGGAAGACGAGTTTGGCCTGCTCGACATCGTCTTCCGGCCGGACGTTTATGGACGCTGCTGCCGGCAGATCCGCGGGCAGACGGTCATCCTCGTTGACGGCGAACTGCAGAAGGCGGGCGGCGCGATCAGCGTGCCGGCGCACCGCGCACGCGGGTGGGAGAGTTGAGCGCGGCAGAAGACTGACTGCGTTTGGGATTTAGAAGTTGGGATTTGGGATTTTGCCTCCGCCCGCGCTATACTCCCTCGTTGCATGGGCACAACACCGCGCGTGGCGATTCTGCACGACTGGCTCAACCAGGTCGGCGGCGCCGAAAATGTCCTCGAGGAACTGCATGCGATGTACCCCGGGGCGCCGATCTACACGTCGATGGTCTGGCGCGAGGCGATGCCGGCGCGCTACCGCGACTGGGACATCCGCACGACCTGGCTCGACCGCATCGGCTGGAGCAAGACGCACCACCAGTGGTTCCTGCTCGCCTACCCGCTCGCGTTCCGCGCGCTCGACCTGGCGGCCTACGATCTGGTGATCAGCAACAAGAGCGCGTTCTGCTTCACGGCGCGCACGCGGCCGGATGCCCGCCATCTCTGCTACTGCCTGACGCCGACGCGCTTCGTCTGGAACTTCGCGGCGTACGTGCGCGGCGAGGGTGCGGGCGGCGTGGCGCGGTGGGCGGTGCCGCCTTTCCTGCCGTACCTGCAGCGCGTGGAGCGGCAGGCCGCGGCACGCGTGACCCGCTTCGCCGCCATTTCGGGCGTCGTGCAGGCGCGCATTCGCACGCACTACGGGCGCGAGTCGAAGGTCGTCTTCCCGCCCGTCGCCGTCGAGCGCTTCCGCCCGAACACGGCGCCCCCGGACGACTATTACCTCGTCGTGTCACGGCTGATCCCGTACAAGCGCATCGACCTGGCGGTGCAGGCGTTCAACCAACTCGGCAAGCCGTTGGTCGTCATTGGCGACGGGCGCGACCGCGCCAAGCTGGAAGCGATGGCCGGGCCGAACATCCGGTTCCTGGGCCGGCTCGACGACGCCGAGACCGACAGCTACCGTTACCGCTGCCGCGCCTTCATCTTCCCCGGCGAGGACGATTTCGGCATCGCGCCGGTCGAGGCGATGGCCGCCGGGCGGGCCGCGATCGCTTTCGCGGCGGGTGGCGCGCTCGACACGGTGCGCGAGGGCGTCAGCGGCGTGCTGTTCCGCGAGCCAAGCGCCGAATCGCTGGCCGAGGCCGTGCGGCGCTTCGAGGCGCAGTCGTTCGATCCCGCCGCCGTGCAGGCGCACGCCGCGCTGTTCTCGACTGCCAATTTCCGGGCCCGCTTCAAGGAGTGGGTCGGCGCGTAAAGAAAAGATCTATCGCAGAGCACGCAGAGGGCACAGAGAAAAACAAATGTATCCGCGAATAACGCGAATCGACGCGAATAACAACAGGACCTTTCTCTTCTTTGCGTCCGTCGCGTTCTTTGCGGTTAAGTAGTCTTTCACCGTGTGCTCTGCGGTGAAATGCTGTTCAAGACAGCGATTGGGTTGGGTTGTAAAGAGACTAACCGCAGAGCACGCAGAGGGCACAGAGAAAAACAAATGTATCCGCGAATAACGCGAATCGACGCGAATAACAACAGGACCTTTCTCTTCTTTGCGTCCTTCGCGTTCTTTGCGGTTAAGTGGTCTTTCTCTGCGTTCTCTGCGGTGAAATGTTGTTCAAAACAGCATGGTTCTCATTCGTGCTGATTCGCGTTATTCGCGGATCAGTGGTTGTTCTTTGCGTTCTTTGCGGTAGTCAGTTTTTGTGGCGTGTGGAGTCGTGACTATGGAACTCAAAGCGTACTGGAACGTCGTCTTGCGGCGCTGGTGGATTATCGCCGTGCTGGTCGTCGTCGTGTTCGGCGCATCGCAGTTGCTGGCGCCCAAGCCGACCACGTCGTACACGGTCAGCATGCGCTTCGCCATCGGCCTGGCCGCCGACGCCATGCCGGCCGGCGCAGCGACGTATTACGACCCCGCCTACTACGACTGGCTCGTCTCGGAGTACCTGACCGACGACTTCAGCGAGATCGTCAAGTCGTCGGCGTTCGCGCAGGACGTCAGCCAGTGCGCCGGGCAGGGCGTGGCGCCCGGCATGGTGCAGGGCACGGCCAACACGCAGAAACAGCACCGCATCCTGACGCTTTCGCTTTCCGGCGGCGACAGGCAACAAGTGACGGCGATCGCTGACTGCGCCGCCAAAGTGCTGCGCGAGAACAACGCCAAGTATTTCGCGCAACTGAACACCTACCGCGCCTCGATCCAGATCATCGACGGTCCGAACGTCGCGGAGGCGACCAGCGACCTGCGCGGACGGCTCGACCTGCCGATCCGCCTCGCGCTGGCCGTCGTGGCCGGCATCGCGCTGGCGTTCCTGATCGACTACCTGGACGACTCCGTGCGCGGCGCGCGCGACGTGGAGGCGCTCGGGCTGAGCGTGGTCGGCGAGATTCCGCGCGCGCGGCGCAAGTGGCTGCGGTAGGGGGCATGGAAATCGGGGCGGGGCGACCCCGCCCCTACGATGCGGGTGTGTGGGGGCGCGGCGACCTGTCGCACCCTTTGGGGTGTCACCACGCCCGTAATCCGTTCTGTCCAATGCGCCGGTGGTTTCGTGTTTGACAGCCGCCATGCTACAATGCCTGACGGTCTGAAGGAGAGATAGTGCATGGATTTGCGTGATTATCTGAAGATTCTGCAAAAACGCTGGTGGATTATCGTGCTGGTGGCGGTCATTGCCGCCGGCAGCGCGTATGGCTTCAGCAAGCTGCAGGATACCGTTTATCGCTCGGCTATCAAGCTAACCGTGGAGCCCTCGCGGGCATCGGACTACGGGCAGACGCTCGCCATCAAGAACGTCCTGCGCAACTATGCCGAGCTATTGCGCGCCCGCAAGATGGCTCAACGCGTGATCGACACGCTTCAACTCGACATCAAGCCGGAGGCGCTGTTAGCCAAGCTCGCCGTCGACCCCAACGAGGCTGACTTAACGATCCAGATTGAAGTGCGCGACCACAGTGGCGGTAACGCCCAGCGCATCGCGCAAGCCTACGCCGAATTGTTCGTCAACCAGCGCCAGATCGCCAATCTGGAAAGAGATCAGACCGACCGCATCCTTACGTCGATCGTGGACGATGCCGGCGCGCCGGAGATCTACTCGCCCAAGACCAGCATTAACGTGCTGGCGGGCGGCGTGCTCGGCGGGCTGCTCGGCCTGATCATCCTGTTCGTGCTCGAATGGCTGGAGTCCGACGTCGTGCGTTCGGGCGAGGACGTCGAGCGCTACGCCGGCGTGCCCGTCATCGGCGCCATTCCAACCATCGGCGCGCGCCAGTCGCGCGGCGGCATGCCCGGCATCGCGCGCCTGGCGTTCTGGAAACGGGCCTGACCCGCGCCGCGCGGAGAGTACCCACATGAGCGATAACCGATCCGGCGCGCTGGTCACGCTGACCAACCCGCGCTCCTCTATCAGCGAAGCATACCGCACGCTGCGCACCAACATCGAATTCTCGTCGGTCGACCGGTCGCTGAAGAGCCTGCTGGTCACCTCGGCCGGTCCCGAGGAGGGCAAGTCGACCACGCTGGCCAACCTGGCCGTGGCGATGGCGCAGGGCGGCAAGCGCGTCATTATTGTAGACTGCGACCTGCGGCGGCCGTCGCAGCACACCATCTTCGAGCTGCGCAACGAGCGCGGCCTGACGAGCCTGATGATCGCCGACGCCGACCTGGGCAACCCGCCTCTGCAGGAGACGAGCCAGCCCGGTCTGCAGTTGCTGGCCGCCGGGCCGCCGCCACCGAACCCGTCGGAGATGCTTGGCTCCAAGCGCATGCAGGAAGTCATCAAGCGGCTCGCGGAGCGCGCCGATTGCGTCGTCTTCGACGCGCCGCCGATCCTGGCCGTGACCGACGCCGCCGTGCTGGCCACGCGCGTCGACGGCGTGCTGCTGGTCGTCAACGCCGGCGGCACCAAGCGCGACCACATGCAGAAGGCGCACGCCCTGCTCAAGAAAGTGAACGCGCCGCTGATCGGCGTAGTGCTGAACAACGTCAACTCCGACGACATGCTGAACCGCTACTACGGACAATAGCATGAAGGGCCTCATTCTGTCCGGCGGCAAGGGCACGCGCCTGCGCCCGCTGACGTACACCGGCGCAAAGCAGTTGGTGCCGGTCGCCAACAAGCCGGTGCTGTTCTACGCGATTGAGGACCTCGTCGAAGCCGGCGTCACCGATATCGGCATTGTCATCGGCGACACCGGCGACCAGATCCGCGCGGCGGTCGGCGACGGCGCGCAGTTCGGCGCGCGCGTGACGTACATCCCACAGGATGCGCCGCTCGGCCTGGCGCACGCGGTTAAGATCGCACGCGGCTTCCTGGGCGACGACCGCTTCATCCTCTTCCTCGGCGACAACTTCATCCGCGACGGCATCGTCTCGCAGGTCGAGGCGTTCCGCGGCGGCGGCATGAACTGCCAGATCATTCTGTTCAAGGTGTCGAACCCGGAAAACCTCGGCGTGGCGGTGCTGAACGCCGACGGCACCGTCAACCGGCTGGTCGAGAAGCCACGCGAGTTCATTTCCGACCTGGCGCTGGTCGGCATCTACATGTTCGACCGCCACATCTTCGACGCGATCGAGCAAATCACGCCGTCGCGGCGCGGCGAACTGGAAATCACTGACGCGATCCAGAAGCTGATCGAGATGGGCCGCGTCGTCAGGCCGCACCTGCTGCAGGGCGAGTGGATTGACACCGGCAAGCGCAGCGATATGCTCGACGCCAACCGGCTGATGCTCGAAACGCTCGACGCGCGCATGGACGGCACGGCCGACGCGCGCTCGCAGATCGTCGGGCGGGTGGTCGTCGAGGCGGGCGCGCAGATCATCGAGAGCGTGATCCGCGGCCCGGCGATCATCGGCGCGAATACGCGCATCGAGCGCGCCTTCGTCGGCCCGTTCACGGCTATCGACCGCGACTGCGTCATCCGCAACGCCGAAATCGAAAACAGCATTGTGATGGATGGCAGCCAGATCAGCGATGTGCGCGACCGCATCGCCGACAGTCTGATCGGGCGCTTCGTCGAGATCCGGCAGTCGCCGCCGATGCCCAAGGCGCTGCGGCTTCTGCTGGGCGACCACAGCCAGGTGGGGGTCCTATGAAGATCGTGCTCGATGCGATGGGCAGCGACAGCCGGCCGGTCAATGACGTGGCGGGCGCGGTCGAGGCCGCGCGCGACCTGGGCGTGACCGTCGTGCTGGTCGGCCCCGAAGCCGACCTCAAGCGCGAGCTCGACAAGCACCCGGCCCGGGGCCTGCCGATCGAGATCGTCAACGCCACGCAGGTCATCGAGATGAAGGAGCATCCGGCCAACGCCATTCGCGAGAAAAAGGACTCCTCCATCAACGTCGGCCTGCGCCTGCTAAAGAACAAAGAGGTCGACGGCTTCGCCTCGGCCGGCAACACCGGCGCCGTGATGGCCGGCGCGCTGTTCGGTCTCGGTCGTGTGCCGGGCATCAAGCGCCCGGGGCTGGCCGCGGCCATGCCGCTGGACGGCGCGACGGTGCTGGTGATCGACGTCGGAGCCAACACCGACTGCAAGCCGGAGTATCTCGAGCAGTTCGCGCGCATGGGCAGCGTGTACGCGCAGCAGGTGCTGGGCATCCCCAAGCCGCGTGTGGCGCTGCTCGCCAACGGCGAAGAAGAAACCAAGGGCGACCAGCTCGTGCAGGAGGCGCACGCCCTGCTGAAGCAGTTGAAGGAGATCAACTTCATCGGCAACATCGAGGGCAAAGATATCGTGCGGCAGGCGGCCGACGTGGTCGTCTGCGACGGCTTCGTCGGCAACGTGATGCTCAAGACCGCCGAGGGCGTGGCCGGTATGATGAAGGACGTGATCGCCCGCGAGATCAAGGCGGGGGCGCTGACGGCGATCGGCGGCCTGCTGGCCAAGCCGGCCTTCAACCGCGTGTCGGACAAGATGGACTATGCCGAGGTGGGCGGCGCGCCGCTGCTGGGCGTTGACGGTGTAGTGATTATCGGCCACGGGCGCAGCATCCCGAAGGCCGTGCGAAACATGATTCGCGCTGCCAAGACGGCGGTCGAGACCGACGTCATGGGCGCCATCCGGCGCATCGGCGCATAGCAACCCATTTCTGGAGACAAGGCGGGGGCATGAGCAGAAGCGGAATGCGGCAGATGCGCCGCGTCGTGGTGACGGGCGTCGGCGCTGTCACGCCGCTCGGGCTATCGGTGGCCGAGCACTGGCCGAACCTGGTCGCGGGACGCTCGGGCGTTGCGCGCATCACGGCGTTCGATCCGGGCGACTTGCCGACGCAGTTCGCGGGCGAAGTCAAGAACTTCGAGCCGGCAAAGTATATGAGCGCCAAAGAGGCGCGGCGCATGGCGCGCTGCTCGCAGTTCGCCATTGCGGCCTCCAAGGAGACGATCGCGGACGCCGGGCTGGCCGACGTGCTGAAGACCGAGGGCGAGCGCGTGGGTGTCGTGATGGGCAACGCCATCGGCGGCTTCGACATGCTGCGCTCCGGCATTGAAACGCTGCGCGAGCGCGGCTGGCGGCGCGTCAGCCCGTTCGCTATACCGGAATCGCTGGCCAACATGCCGGCGCACCACATTAGCCTGCATTACGGCGCCGGCGGTTTCAATAACACGGTGGTGACCGCCTGCGCGGCCGGCACCCAGGCGATCGGCGAGGCGATGGAGGCGGTGCAACTGGGCCGCGCCGAGGTGATCCTGGCGGGGGGCGCCGAGGGGTTGATCATGCAGGAAACGGTGGCCGGGTTCACGGCCATGCGCGGCCTCTCGACGCGCAACGACGCGCCGGAGAAAGCCAGCCGCCCGTTCGACAAGAACCGCGACGGCTTCGTGGTCGGCGAGGGCGGCTGTGTCTTCGCGCTGGAGGAACTGGAGCACGCGAAGGCGCGCGGCGCGCGCATCTACTGCGAGGTGCTCGGCTACGGCGCCTCGGCCGACGCGTATGACGTCGCCGAACCGGACCCCGAGGGCCGCGGCGCCATCCGCGCCATGCGCTGGGCGCTGGAGGATGCGGGCGTAACCCCGGCCGCGATCGGCTACATCAACGCGCACGGCACCAGCACGCCCAAAGGCGACATGCTCGAGACGCTGGCGATCAAGGCGCTGTTCGGCGAGGCGGCTTACAAAGTAGCGATCAGCTCGACCAAGTCGATGTGCGGGCACTCGTTCGGCGCGACCGGCGCCATCGAGGCGCTCTCGTGCCTGATGGCGATTCACACCGGCACGCTTCATCCGACCATCAACTATGAAACGCCCGACCCGCAGTGCGACCTCGACTACGTGCCGAACGTCGCGCGGCAGGCACGAGTGAATTACACGCTTTCGAATTCGTTCGGGCTCGGCGGGCAGAACGCCTGCCTGGTGCTCGGGCGTTACGAAGGCTAGCCTTTCGACCCGGCGCGCGGCGGCCGTCAAGTCAAGCCGGCCGCGCGTTTGTGCGCCATGACCAACTATACCAACACGAAAACTGTGGAACGCCGCAGCAAGGCGGCCAAGCGCGTCAGCCTCGCCGGCCTGGCCATCATGCTGCCCGGCATGCTCGTCGCGTTCGGCGGGCTGATCAACGAGTCGCTGCAGAGCAGCACGGCGATCCTGATTTCGTATGTCTCGCTGATCGCGGGCACCGTCATCGCCACCATCGGCGGGCGGCTGGCCGAGCAATGGCTGATCGAGCCGCGCAACGACCAGCGGCTGGAGCGCGCCCTGAAAGGGCTGGACCGGCGCTACCGGCTCGTCAATTACTACACGCCCGCCGCGCACCTGCTGCTGGCGCCGACCGGCGTGTACGTCGCCGTCCTGAAGGACGAGAACGGCCCGATTGCCTTCAACGGCCGGCGCTGGACGCAGCCGTTTTCGCTCGGCCGCGCCTGGCGCGAATGGCGACACGGCGGGCTCGGTCATCCAACCGCCGAAGCCGAGCTGCAGATCGAGCGCCTGCGGAAATGGCTCGCGCCAAAGCTGGGCGACGCCGCGATCGACATCAAGCCGCTGGTCCTGTTCAGCGACCCGAAAGCCGAACTCGAGATCGCGCCCGGCCACGATTTCATCATGCCACTCAGGCAGTTGAAGCCGTACCTGCTGGAGCGCAAAAACGATCTGATGCCGGCCGCGGACTACCAGCGGATGGTGGACGCCATCGGCCTGGCCGACAGCGACGCACGGATGGATGATGATGACAAGGCCGACGCACCCGCCGAGACGGCAGCCTCCACGCGCGGCGAGCGCAAGCGCAAGCGACGATCCAAGTAAGCCTCTATGAGCGAACCCGTACGCAAACAGCCGAACTCGCAGATGTGCTTCATCTGCGGCATGGACAACCCGATCGGCCTCAAGGCGTTCTTCTACGAGCAGTCCGATGGCAGCGTGCGTGTGAACTTCACGCCGCGTCCCGAGCACCAGGGCTACCCCGGCGTCCTGCATGGCGGCATCATCACCGCGCTACTGGATGAAACACTCGGGCGCGCCTCGATGACGCAGGGACGCGAACAGTGGATGATGACCGCGAAGCTGGAACTGCGCTTCCTGAAGCCGGTGCCGATCGGCAAGCCGCTGACCGTCATCGGGCGCGTGGAGAAGCTGAGCCGCGTCGGCATGACCGGACGCGGCGAGATCCGGCTCGACGATGGCAGCGTGGCCGTCGAGGCCAGCGGCCTGTTCGTGACGCTACCGCCGGCGCAGAAGGACGATCTGGAACGGCTGCTGCCGGTCTGGACTGTCGTGCCCGACGAGCCGGACGCCGGCAACAGCGCATAGCCGCTCAGCACAAGCCACCACGGAGTCACAGAGGCACAGAGAGAAGGTTTTCTCTGTGCCTTTCGCTTTCTGTTCGTGCAACTGCGGCCTCGCCCGGCCATCCTGTATTGCTCAGACCGGAGTGATATGAACGGGTCTCCCAATTGATTAGAGCGTTTTCCTGATCAATTGATGGTACCAACACAACGTAACGTCACTTCAGCGAAAGCCGGAGTCCAGGAGTGTGGACTGGATGCCGGCTTTCGCCGGCATGACGATCTGGGTGCCCTTGGCGCTATGCACCATCTATCCAATCGGAATCTGCTCTAGCGCTCTGCACGCTTCCCCAACACCATTCCCGATGCGATCAGTTTCAAGATGTTCTGGGACCGGGAGCGCATCGCCGACCAGAGGCGTTGACCGCGTGGCATAGTATGAACCGGCGCGGTAAATGGGCTATACTTTGTGCATGCCGATCGCCCTTCGGCACACTCAGGGCACATCCGGGCCGCGTGCGCCAGTTGGCGGACGGCATGGGTATGGTGACGCTGGCACGAAGGTACGACCCGTTCGGCGACGCGCTGCCGTGCGCGGGCAGCGGAGCGAGCGCATTCGGCTTCGCGGGCGAGCAGATGGACGCGACGAAGCTGAAGTATCTTCACCAGAATAGTTCGTACCGTTTCCGCTGCTTGTTAGTTTGCCGCCCGGGATGGCTGTTGAACACCGCTGTTACAGTAATGCGCGAGACGGTACTTGTCTTTTAATCGGAAATCCAATGCAGTGTCTTAGATTACTGCTAGAACGTAGGCTTTATTCCTTGCCCTTGATCAGTTGGCTTCAGGGAGGGATATATGCTTATGCGATTTCAAGTTGGGCATTCGTTGACTACCTTACTCACAAAATTGAGCCAATCCGGATGGATGACTTCATTGTCGGACCAGAACGAAGTCTAAGGATTGATCAATTCCTGATTGTTTCTGCAATCATGATTGTCTCGCTTGTGATTGATGGGCTGCTTGCGGCAGTGGAACCATCTTCAGGTCATAGATTGACCAAGGCTAATGGCGAATCGTCCTCGCAGACACAGAAGCGAATGATACCCGTAAGCCATCTATTGACAGCTCTAACGGATAGATGGCCGAGGTTCGCAGGTCACTTATTACTTGGAATTGGATTCGCACTGCAAATACTCTTAGTTGACTACCTTGCGAGATATGCCGCCTTCATGTTCCTATTGAAAAGTCGCGGTGGTCCACTGGGTCCAACTGACACGGAGATATTCGAGCCGGTACTGAGATTCTTGGTCAATATCTGTATATTCGTCACACTTCTCGCTATCTACGTATGGGATACAGTGCTTGTATGGCAATTTGGTCCGTTCCGAAGAATTACAAGCGTCGCAATAGCCGTCTTAAGTCGTGCCGTCTTCCTTGGCATTGTTATGTGGTTGCATAGTTTCACCTATTTAGATGGAATGTCACTTAGTAGTCGCCAACTGGTTAGTGGTGCGGCGCTGGGCGTGCTCGCTGTAATCAGCTTCGTTTTGCCTCGAATTGTATCAGGAACAAGGCGAACTGCGCGCAATGCCTGATGTCAGGGACTTCTTTAAACAAACGCTATCGGTATTGGGTGTACCATGCGCTGGGCGGCTTAGGCAGCATGTGCCAATTGGCGGATAGCGCGGTGACGCTGGCACGAAGGTACGACCCGTTCGGGAACGCTCTGACGAGCGTGGGCGACGGGACGAGCGTGTACGGCTTCGCGGGCGAGCAGACGGACGCGACGGGGTTGGAGTACCTGCGCGCGGTATTGCTGTTGCCCGTGGTCATTCCGGTCTTCGCCGCCGGCGTCGTCACGATTGCAGCAACGACGCCGATCTCTCCGCCAAACTGTACGGAGGGGGCGCCGTTGCCTTTCGCATGTGCGATCAGCGCTGTCCTCGCATCAATGCGGTTCTCGAATCGCCCGTCATCTTGTCCTCCGGTCACTTGGTTCCCTCGCGACTCTCGTCTATCATTTCTACATGAAAATCGTCACCGTGGATCAGATGCGGGCACTGGAGCGCGATGCGGACGTGGCAGATGTGTCCTACGCGCAGATGATGGAGTCGGCGGGGCGCGCCGTCGCGCGCGAGATCGCGCGGCGCTGGCCCCCGCGCGGCGTGAAGGTGCTGGTGCTCGTCGGCCCCGGCAACAACGGCGGCGACGGACTGGTCGCCGCGCGCCACCTGCATGACATGGATGCCGCCGTCTGGCTGTACCTATGGCAGCGCAACACCGACGGCGACCGGAACTTTGCGCTGACCCAGGAACGCAACATCCCGTTCACCCGCGCCGAGGACGATACCGACTTTACCGCGCTGCGGCAACTGCTGGATGACAGCGGACTGATCGTAGATGCGCTGATCGGCACCGGCGCCAACCGCCCGATTGACGGCCTGCTGGCCCAGGTGCTGGGCCGCGTGCGCGCCGCACTGTCCACGCCGCGCGACAGTGACGGCACCGCGCGCGCCGACGCCACCCTGCTGTTCCGCGCCGAGCGCGAGCGCGAAGCGCCGCCGCGCGGCCAGACGCACGCCGCCGTCGTGGCCATCGACCTGCCCAGCGGCATCAACGCCGACAGCGGAGCCATCGACCCGGCCACCCTGCCGGCCAATGTCACGGTGACCTTTGCCTGCCCCAAGACCGGCTTCTTCAAATTCCCGGCCGCTGACGTTATCGGCGAACTGGTCGTCGCCGATATCGGCATTCCGGCGGCACTGTCGGACGGCATCCGCCTGGCCGTCGCGACGCCGGATGACATCGCGCCGCGCTTACCTGCCCGCCCGCGCGAGGGGCACAAGGGCACCTTCGGCCGGGCGATGATCGTGTCGGGGTCGGGCAACTACACGGGCGCGCCATACCTGTGCGCCGCCGCGGCCGGGCGCGCCGGGGCGGGACTGGTCACGCTGGCCACCACCGTGGCGATCCAGGCGATTGTCGCCGCCGGGCTGCATGAGCCGACGTACCTGCCGCTGCCGTCGGACCAGGGCGCGATTGCAGCTGAGGCGGCCGCGATCGTCGCCGAGCAACTGGGCGGCTACGCCAGCCTGCTCGTAGGCCCGGGTCTGGGCCGCGCACCCGCCACGCGCGAATTCCTGATCGAACTGCTCGCCGGGCCGAAGCTGCCGCCGCTCGTGATCGACGCCGACGGGCTGAACATCCTCAGTGAACAGAAATCGTGGTGGACGCGCCTGCCGCCGCACTCGATCCTGACGCCGCACGCAGGCGAGTTCGCGCGGTTGTCCGGGCTGGCTGTGGAAGCGATCAGCGCCGACCGCGAGGGGGTGGCGGCGGCGCACGCGCAGAAATGGAACCAGATCGTCCTGCTGAAAGGCGCATTCACCGTGATCGCCGCGCCCGACGGACGCGTGACCATGCTGCCGTTCGCCAACCCCGCGCTGGCGACGGCGGGCAGCGGCGACGTGCTGGCCGGCATCATCGCCGGGCTGCTGGCGCAGGCGGTT
Source organism: Chloroflexota bacterium (assembly GCA_016235055.1). Lineage (NCBI taxonomy): Bacteria > Bacillati > Chloroflexota > Chloroflexota bacterium. Next base: position 75,788 of record JACRMK010000049.1, read on the forward strand.
GCGCCGTACGACGCCGCGCTGGCTGGCGGCTATCTGCACGGGCTGGCCGGCGAGCTGGCGCGCGACGAGATCGGCGATGCCGGCGTGCTGGCTGGCGACCTGCTGGAACGCATACCACGCGCGCGGCGCTGGGTGAAGAACGCCTAGAGCGTTATCTGATACGGCGGGCGGCTCGCGAGCCGCCCCTACGGATAATCCGGGAACGCGCCGTATCGGGTTACTACGGAAAATGCTTTAGAAACAAAAACACCTCACAGGTGCGAGACCGGTGAGGTGTGTCGGTGCTGTGAGTGGTGCGTTACGCCGAGGCGCCGGGCGTCGTCGCGTCCGGGTTGTGAATGCCCTGCCGCAGTTCGTCCATTTTCTTCTCGGCGGCCTGCTTGCCCGTCTCGTACGCTTCCTTGACCTGCGCCATCCGGTCGTCCAGCGTAACGCGCGCGCTTTCCGACAGCGACTTGGAGCGCTCGCGCAGACCGGACGACGCTTCCTCCGCGCGCTTGCGCGCTTCGGCTGACGCTTCCTCGGCCCGCTTGCGCGCTTCGGCCGACAGGTCTTCGGCCTGGTCGCGCAGTTCAATGCCCTTTTCGCGCAGCATCGCGCGGGTATCTTCGCCGGCCTGCGGGGCCATCAGCAGCGCCGCCGCCGCGCCCAGCAAACCGCCGACCACGCCGCCGATAAAAAACCCCGCGGCAAATTCCCAGCCGTTGCTCCCGTTGTCCGCCATCTCCCTGCTCCTTTCGTGTTACCCGTTCGCGTTATTTGCGCCGCGGCTCGCGTCCAAAGAGCGAATCAACCATCGTTTTCGCGCCTGCTACGTAGCCCTGCACCTTCACGAACGGCGCCACCACGTTGTCGCTGACAAACGTCGTGGTGCCGCGCACCGTGTTGATGGTCTCCTGCGCCGATTCCAGGATCGGCTTGACCTCTTCGCGCAGGACCCGCGTCAGACCGCGCAGTTCGAGGATCAGCCAGATAAGCAGCGCGACGACAATCAACGATTCCAGTGCCAGCACGATAATGAAGATGTCGCGCGCCACGGCGATGTTTTCCGCCATATATGAAAATTATAGCACACTCAGCGGGCGCGGACAATTTGCGTTGTGACCACCGCCGCGCAGACCGTCAGACCGGCGGCGATGTGCAGATCCCCGACTGTCGGAAACGGCAACCAGAAGACCGCCGCGAGCGCATGCCCGACCCAGAAGCCAACTTGCGCCCCCACCCACCAGGCGAGCAAGTCGCGCCGCGTCGAACCGCGCGCCAGATAGGCCACGGCGGCAATCAGAGTGGCGATGACCACACCGAGCGCCACCGGGGCCAGCCATTCGATCGTCATACGCGCATCCCCGGCGGCAGAATCAGCCCGCCGCCCAGACAGGTATCGCCGGCGTAGAAGACGGCCGCTTGCCCCGGCGTGATCGCCCGCTGCGGCTGCGCGAAAGTCACCAGCGCGCGCAGGCCATCCTGCGGCTCCACGCGCGCCGGCATTTCCACGCTCTTGTAGCGGATCTTGACCGTGGCATCGAACGCGCCGGCCGGCGGCTCGCCCGCGATCCAGTTGACCGCGCCCACCGCCGTCGCATTCGACCAGACCTCGTGCTGGCGGCCGACGATCAGCGCATTGCGCGCCGCGTCCAGGCCGACGACATACAGTGGCTCGCCAACGGCCATCTGCAAGCCCTTGCGCTGGCCGATCGTGTAGTCCGGCAAGCCGCTGTGCGTGCCGATCACGCGGCCCTGCGTGTCCTCGATCGGCCCGGTCACGAATGCGCTGGGACGCTGCTCGCGCACGAAGTCACGGTAGTCGTTGACGACGAAGCAGAGCTCCTGGCTCTCGCTCTTCTCCGCGACAAGGATGTTGCGCTCGCGCGCCATGCGGCGCACCTCCGGCTTGGTGTAGCCGCCGAGCGGGAAGATCGCGCGCGACAGTTGCGCCTGCGTCAGCATCGCCAGCGCATACGACTGGTCCTTGAGCGGATCGACGCCCTTGAGCAGTTCCGCGCGCCCGTCGCCAGCGGTCTGCACGCGCACGTAGTGCCCGGTCGCCAGCCGGTCCGCGCCGAGCGCCAGCGCCTGTTGGAGCAGCGCGGCGAACTTGACGTGCCGGTTGCACTCCAGGCACGGATTCGGCGTGATGCCGCGCGTGTAGCCGTCGAGGAAGTAGTCGACAACGTGCTGCTTGAACGCCGCTTCGAAGTTCAGCAGGTGGAACGGAATGCCCAGCCGCACGCAGACCGCGCGCGCATCGGCGACCGCCTCCGGCGAGCAGCAGCGGTTGTAGGCGTCGCCGTCGGGACCCGCGCCGGCCCACAGGCGCATCATGACGCCGACGACGTCGTAGCCCTGCTCGACGAGCAGGGCCGCCGCAGTTGAACTGTCCACGCCGCCGCTCATGGCGACCACTACACGCTCGGCCATCGCGCTACGCGCCTCCGCGCAGCGCGCGCAGCCGCCGCACAATGTCCGGCAGCGTTTCCAGCACCGTATCGATCTCGGCCAGCGTGTTCTCCGGGCCCAGCGTCAGGCGCAGCGCGCCGGCCGCCAGCGCGCGCGGCACCCCCATCGCGGTTAGGACGTGGCTCGGCTCCTGCAGCGCAGACGTGCAGGCCGAGCCTGACGACGCGGCGACGCCGGCCAAGTCGAGCGCAGCCAGCACCGATCCGGCGTCCACCCGCTCGATCACGAACGATGCGTTATGCGGCAGGCGCTCCACCGGATGCCCGGTCAGGTGCGCGTCGGCAATCGTCGCGGGGATCGCATCGATCAGCCGCCGGCGCAGCGGATCGAGCGCGGCCGCATGCTCGGCGCGATGGGACTGCGCGCGCTCCAGCGCGGCGGCCAGCCCGGCGATATACGGCACATTCTCGGTGCCTGCACGCCGGTCGCCCTCGTGCCCGCCGCCGGTCTGGGACGGCAGCAACGGCGTGCCCCGGCGCACGTACAGCGCGCCGACCCCCTTGGGGCCGAAGAACTTGTGCGCGCCTAGCGAGAGCAGATCGACGTTCAATGTCCACACGTCCAGCGGCAGATAGGCTGCCGCCTGCACCGCATCGGTGTGGAACGGGATACCGCGCTCACGGGCCATCTGCCCGATATCGGCGATCGGCTCGATGGTGCCGACCTCGTTATTGGCGTACATGATCGAGATCAGCACCGTATTCGGGCGGACAGCGTGCATCACGTCGCCCGGGTCCACCCGGCCGGTGCGGTCAACCGCGATTTCGGTCAACTCGACGCCGTAGTGCTCCCGCAGCTGGTGGCAGGTGCCATCTACGGCGTGGTGCTCGATGGCGCTCGTGATAATATGGGGTGCCTGGCCGTTCAGACGCGCCCGGGCTGCCAGCACCACGCCGCGAATTGCCAGGTTATCGCTTTCGGTGCCGCCGCTAGTGAAGACAATCTCCGACGGTGCGCAGCCCAGGACGCGCGCCACCCGCCGCCGGGCGTCCTCGACCGCCTCGCGTGCGCGCTGGCCGAGGCCGTACAGACCGCCCGGATTGCCAAATTCGTGCGAGAAGTACGGCAGCATGGCCGCCAGCACATCGGGATGGACCGGCGTGGTGGCTGCATGGTCGAGATAGATGGCTGCGCGTCCCATACGCACCATTATACACGATAGCCTGTGTGCTGATGGGCTGCAGTCCGGTTGCAGTGTTGGCTCGGAGGGGTCTTTCAAATTGGGAGCACATGCGCGGCCCGTCACGATGCGGCGCATGTAACGTCGCTCCCGCGAAAGCGGGGATCCAGGGGCAACACCGCTGGATACGGGCGCATGGCCATGCGCCCCTACGCGGGCATGACGAACTGCCTCCCTTGATTTGTCTCTTTATGCACCCAATGCTCGCTTCATTTTGCCCACCACTGCGGACTGTGCTATAATTCACACGTCATTGAGTCATGCAGATGCAGAAAGGGAGGCGATGTGGCGATTAAAGGTGCACAGAAGGAAACTTTGATCAAGCAATATCACGTTCACGAGAAAGATACCGGTTCGCCTGAAGTGCAGGTCGCGATTCTGACCACCCGCATTAACCAGTTGATTGAGCATCTGAAACTGCACAAACATGATCACGGCTCGCGCCAGGGTTTGCTGAAGCTGGTTGGCCAGCGCCGCCGGCATCTGACCTACCTGAGCAAGAAAGACGCCAGCCGGTACAAGGAAATCATTGCGAAACTGGGCCTGCGCAAGTAACAATCGCCCGCTTTCGTGCTGGTCTCGTCGTAAGGTCGCAACAAACGAGTGGAGGCAGCCGTACCGTCTCCATTCGTTTTTTTGTTGCCGTCAAGGAGGTCATGACCTAAACTAACACACGGCCCTGGAAGCGCAGGAATTGGAGAGTGCATCCAACCAACCGGTTGGATCCAGTTTCCAGCTCCTGGCTTCTGGGGCACACAGCAACCAATTACCGGGGAGCGACGGCACACCATGCCGCCATTCCCTATTGACCCAGGAGTCAACATGGAAAAGACCTATACCGCCAGGATTGGCGAACAAGACGTAGTCATCTCGACCGGCAAACTCGCCGGCCTGGCCGGCGGCGCCGTGACCGTGCGCACCGGCGATACGATGGTGCTGGTCACCGCGACCGGCAGCAAATCGCCCCGCGAAGGCATCGATTTCTTCCCCCTCAGCGTCGAATTTGAGGAGCGGCTGTACGCCGCCGGACGCATTCCGGGCTCGTTCTTCCGCCGCGAAGGCCGCCCCAGCGAAGCCGCCATTCTCGTCGCGCGCCTGATCGACCGGCCGCTGCGACCGCTGTTCCCGAAGGACTTCCGCAACGACGTGCAGGTGGTCGCGACCACGATCTCCTACGACGTGCAGAACTACCTCGACATTCCCGCCATCATCGGCGCGTCGGCCGCGCTGATGATCAGCGATGTGCCGTTCTACGGCCCGGTCGGCGCGGTGCGCGTCGGCCTGGTCGACGGCCAGTTCATCATGAACCCGACCGCCGACCAGATGGAGAAATCCGAGCTCGACCTGCGCATGGCCGGCACCGCCGACGCCATCCTGATGGTCGAGGCGGGCGCCAACCAGGTGCCGGAAGACAAGATGCTGGAAGCGCTCAAGGCCGGCCACGCGGCCATGCAGGGCGTCATCGCGCTGCAGAACGAAATGGCCAAAGAGGTCGGCAAGCCGAAGGTGAAGTACCCCGGCGCGGCGCTGAAGACCGAGATCACCGACAAGGTGAAGTCGCACGTCGGCACGCGCATCACGGACGTGTTCGCGCAGCCGCTGACCAAGGAAGCGCGCGAAGCGGCGCTGGACACCATCGAGGACGAAGTGATGGCCGCGCTGGTCGACCTCGACCCGGCCGAGGCCAAGGCCGGCTTCGAGTCGGTCATGCGCGACGAAGTGCGCAACGCGATCCTCGACAAGGGCGTGCGGCCGGACGGCCGCGGCGTCCGCGAGATCCGCCCGATCTCCAGCGAAGTCGGCCTGTCGCCGCGCGCACACGGCTCCGGCCTGTTCACGCGCGGTCAGACGCAGGTGCTGTCGATTGCGACACTCGGCACGGTCGGTGAGGTGCAGGAGCTCGACGGCCTGCGCCCCGAGGACTCCAAGCGCTACATTCACCATTACAACTTCCCGCCGTTCAGCACCGGCGAGACCTACCCGATGCGCGGCCCGCGCCGCCGCGAGATCGGCCACGGCGCGCTGGCCGAGACGGCGCTGCGCTACGTAGTGCCGCCGGAGGCTGAGTTCCCGTATGCGATTCGCATCGTGTCGGAGGTGCTGTCGTCCAACGGCTCGACCTCGATGGGCTCCGTCTGCGCCAGCACGCTGGCGCTGATGGACGCCGGCGTCAAGATCGCCGCGCCGGTCAGCGGCATCGCGATGGGTCTGGTCACCCGCAACGACGGCAAGTACGCCATCCTGTCGGATATCCAGGGCGTTGAGGACCACCTCGGCGACATGGACTTCAAGGTGGCCGGCACCGAGAAGGGCATCACCGCCCTGCAGATGGACATCAAGATCCGCGGCCTGTCGGCGCAGATCATGGAGCAGGCGCTGGCGCAGGCGCGCGAGGGCCGCATGTTCATCCTCGGCAAGATGCTGGGCGCACTGGCCGCGCCGCGCGAGGAGATGAGCCGCTTCGCACCGCGCGTCACGATCATCAAGATCGATTCCGAGAAGATCGGCAAGGTGATCGGCCCCGGCGGCAAGATGATCCGCAGCATCACCGAGCAGTTCGGCGTCAAGATCGACATCGAGGACGACGGCTCGGTGTACATCTCCTCGGTAAGCGCCGAGGGCGCGGCGGGCGCGGTGGCGATGATCCGCGGCATGACCGAGGACGCCAAGATCGGCGAGATCTACACCGGCAAGGTGGTGCGCGTGGCCGACTTCGGCGCGTTCATCGAAATTCTGCCCGGCGTGGACGGCATGGTGCACATCTCGCAACTGGCCGACTTCCGCGTGAACCGCGTGGAGGATGTAGTCAAGTTGGGCGACGAACTGACCGTCATGGTCATCGACGTCGATCCAGCCGGCAAGATTCGCCTCTCACGCCAGGCGGTGATGGAAGGCTGGACGGCCGAGGAAGCGCGCGAGCGCGACCGCAAGCCGAGCGGCGGCGGCGGTCCGCGCAGCGGCCCCGGTCGCGACGGTCCCCGCGGTGGCGGGCGTCCCGGCGGCGGCGGTGGCGGGTTCCGCGGCGGACGGCGGTAAGCGTATCCGCGAATAACGCGAATCTGCGCCAATCTTTTGTCCACGAAGCGACACGAAGAAACACGAAATGAAAGACCTCTCGCGAGTTTCGCGGGAGGTCTTTTTAGTTTCTAGCGGCCGGCCGCAAGCGCGCGACAGGATTGCCATTTCGACGGCAAGCAGTGCCGGAGAAATCTTGCAGAGGCGCAACGCAAAGATTTCTCAGTGGCTCCGCCGCTTCGAAATGACAACCAACGGCGCACCTTCGAAATGACAACCGACGGCGCGGCTTCGAAATGACGACGGCGGACGGACGTTGTAAAATCACTTGCAGCCGCACCCTCTTGTGCTGCATCCACCCATGAAAGAACAGATCAAATCCAAGCAACGTGTCGCCGATCACGGCGAGGTGTTCACCAGTCCGCGCGAGGTGAACGCCATGCTCGATCTGGTGAAGCCCGAAACCGAGCGGATCGACTCGCGGTTTCTGGAACCGGCTTGCGGCACGGGCAACTTCCTCAGCGAGATCCTCAGCCGCAAGCTGCGCGTGGTGGAAAAGCGTTACCGCCGCAGCCAATTGGAGTTCGAGCGCAACCTGGTGCTGGCCGTCTCGTCCATCTACGGCATAGACAAGCAGGAAGACAATACCATCGCCTGCCGCCAGCGGTTGTTTGACATCGCCGACGAGCGCTATACCGCACTGTTTAAGAGCAAGGCCAAAGACACGGTGCGCCGCATCGTGCGCTTCATTCTGGAGCGCAACATCGTCTACGGCGACGCGTTGAGCCTGCAAACCGTCGATGAACCGAAACAGCCGATCGTTTTTTCCGAGTGGACCTTCCCGTTTAACGACAGCAAACTGAAGCGGCGCGACTTTATCTTTGAAGAACTGATGCCCGACGAGCGGAAGAACGGCCAGGCGAACGATCTGTTTGCACAGAACCGGCCGGTGTCCGACCTCGGTGAGGTGGTCTTCATTCCTGCCGAAACGCGCGACTACCCGCCGGTTCCTTTTCTGAGAATTGCGGAGCAGACATAGCGGCATATACGACCTGTCATTTCGACGGCACGCAGTGCCGGAGAAATCTTATTGGCGCAGCGGGTAGATTTCTCAGCCGCTTCGCGGCTTCGAAATGACAGTCGATAGCGTGGCAACGAGATTACAACACCTGTAACTGTCATTTCGACGGCACGCAGTGCCGGAGAAATCTTGCCGGAGCAATCCGATGAACGAGCGCGCCTATTACGTCTATATACTCGTCAACTGGAACAACAACGTCATGTACGTCGGCGTGACCAACAACCTTGAGCGCAGGCTCTATGAGCATAAGAATAAGTTGGTGGATGGCTTCACCAAGAAGTACAACGTGACCAAACTCGTATACTACGAGCATGGGGGCGATGCCCGCGCGGCCATAGCCAGGGAAAAGGAAATCAAAAGATGGCGGCGGGAAAAGAAGGATAAACTGGTGATGACCATGAATCCCCAATGGAAGGACTTGAGCCTGGAATGGGAAGAAGATTTCTCACTGCGTTCGAAATGACGGGGGTGCGGTGAAGATTTCTCGCTGCGTTCGATATGACGGTAGACAGCGACGCATCCGTCATTTCGACGGCACGCAGCGTTCAGTGTCATTTCGACGGCACGCAGTGCCGGAGAAATCTTGGCGGTGTGGCGAAAGGATTTCTCAGCCGCTTCGCGGCTTCGAAATGACAGTTGATAGTGTGGCTTCGAAATGACAATAGACTCTATTCAAAATAGGCATTGGATCGCTTGTGGCGATAGCGTCGTCTGGTCCGGCGAAAGTTATGCAATGCGGTAGCAATACTCATCACCAGGTCTGACAACCCCGCGGCGAAATTGCGAAAGCGATCCTTG